>CP065590.1:1845272-2152817 GCA_016025055.1 Chryseobacterium indologenes | reverse complement strand
AGCTGCATTATGAGATGAACCATATGGAAAGAGATTCCAATGAGGTTGTGATGAGCAAAACAGTGGAAAAAGCAGATGCACTCGCTAAACTTGGGGTGACCTTTGCAGAATTCGGGACCCGAAGAAGACATTCTTATAAAGTACAAAACCTGGTGATGGAAGCTTTAACAAAAAATAAAAATTCCACTTTTATCGGAAGCTCAAATGTTCATTTTGCGATGAAGTATGGTGTAAAACCAATAGGAACACATGCTCACGAATGGTTCATGTTTCATGCAGCGGAATATGGTTTCAAAATGGCCAATGAGCTGGCTCTGGAACATTGGGTAGATGTATACAGAGGTGACCTTGGAGTGGCTCTTTCAGATACATATACTACAGATGTTTTCTTCCAGCAGTTTGATAAAAAATTTGCTAAATTGTTTGACGGCGTACGCCATGATAGTGGCGATCCTTTAGAATTTGCAGATAAAACCATTGCCCATTATCAGAATAACGGCATCAATCCTATGTTTAAATATATTATTTTTTCTGACGCCCTCAATCTTGAAAAAGTAGAGGAAATCACCAACTACTGCAGAGGAAAAATCGGAATATCTTTCGGAATAGGAACCAACCTTACAAACGACGTAGGTCTGAAGCCAATGAATATTGTGATGAAACTTATCGGTGTACAAGCTCCTAATAAAGAATGGATCCCAACGGTAAAACTTTCCGATGAACATGGGAAATATACGGGTGATCCTAAAATGATCGAACTTGCTAAAGAATTTTTAAGAATAAAAAATTAAAAGGTAGGTTTCCGTTGTCAGATTTCAGATATTTATATAGTCATAAAACCCGATATCATGAAAGCAAAATTATACCTCATCTTGAGTATGATGATGACTGTTTTATCGTTTAGCCAAGAGAAGAAAAAAGAAAAGCCTGCATTCAATCAGGAATTGGCAACATCCCTTGGTGCTGATAAATACGGAATGAAAGCATATACCATTGCTATGCTTACCACAGGCAACATACAGATTGATGATAAAGCAAGGAGATCAGAACTGATGAAAGGACACATGGCCAATATCAGAAAACTCGCTGATGAAGGTAAGATTATTGTGGCAGGACCTTTTCTTGAAAAGAATAAAGAAAATTACCGCGGTATGTTTATTTTCAATACCCCGTCTGAAGAAGAAGCTGAAAAATGGGTGAAAACAGATCCGGCTGTAGAGGCAGGCATTTTCAATTACAAAATCTTTTCCTGGTATGGATCAGCAGCTTTACCTTTATATCTTAAGCATCATGAAGAAATTTCAACAGAAAGCCCATAAACAAACCGCTAGCCCTACCTGATCGATTCCGCAAAAGCAGAGTAATAACAAAAAAAAATAAAATCAATCTAAATTTCACAATAAAAGAATATTTTTTCTAAATAACAGGTAAACAGACCTTAATTTTCATATTTATTTTGCTGTTTTACAGAATATTATTATATTCGGTCAAATAAAACTTTTACCCTATGAAGAAAATACTATTCTTGAGTTCAATGGTACTTGCCTCGATGAGCAGTGCCCAAATTTTAGTTAATGAGAGTTTTGAAAACGGAACCTATCCGGGTTTTGTCATCACCGGTGGTTACAGCGATACCAGTGGTGGTACAGCGGGTACGTATCTAGGAAGTACCTGTGATGGAAACATACAGATAGGTGCTGAATCCTATGGATCAAGCGTAGCCAACAGAACAATCAACCTTGTGTATACAAAACCTGCAGGGGTGACCGCTAACGGAAAAAAAATTGATATTTCTTTCCAGTTCACTACAACTCCTTATTCAACAGGAGATAGCATCGGAGGAGTTATCAATGTAGAATATTCTACAGATAACGGGACTACCTATGTACCGGTTGGAAGCCCGATTACATTGTCCAGCACCGCTCAGACCTGTGTACCCTTTACAGGTACCATTCCTGAAAGTGCCAATATCAATGGTAACTTCAAGCTGAGAATCCAGACTGTAGGAAGTTCAGGAACCACGTTTGATTTTTATAGCTTTATTGATAAGGTCGTTATCAAACAGGAAGTGACAGCACCTCCGGCATGTACAACAATAAGCGCTCCTGTTACAGGTGCTACCGGGACTTCAGTACGTCAACAAATTACATGGGCTGCCACTGCAGGATCTGAAGGCTACAAAGTGAAAATAGGAACAACACCGGGAGGTTCAAATATTTATACCGGAACGACTATCAATACATTCCATACTCCGGCATCAACCGAGACATTCCCGCAAAACACGACTCTTTATGCAACTGTTACTCCAACGAATTCTTTAGGTGATGCCACAGGTTGTACTGAAATCTCATTCACAACCGGTGCCAATCCGTTTGCTCCATATTGCAGTCCGCTTTTGGCAAGATCAAGCGTATTCCCTATTTCTAATGTGGTATTGAGTGATATGACCAATGCATCAAGCACCACAACCAATACCGGAAGTGGTCATGAAAATTTCATTTCCAAAATAGCAACTGTTGCAAGAGGATCTTCTTATCCGCTAACTCTTACCGCTACAGGAGCCGGTGCCAACCGATTCGGATTTACAGTATTTATAGATTGGAACCAGAATGGAAGCTTCAGTGATCCGGGAGAGTCTTATTTCGTGACTTCTGATTTTGCTGGAGGTACAGGTAATACTGTAACGGTTAATAAAACCATTGCCGTACCTGCGACAGCAGCTTTAGGAAATACAAGAATGAGAGTTAAGTATCAGTTCAACAGCTCTGCAACGTCAGTAAGAACAGAATTATCTGATCCTTGTTCGGACGTAAACGAGGGACAAGTTGAAGACTATACTATAAAAGTGGATGCGGTATTGGGAACTTCTGAAACCATGGCCAATAAAAAGGGTGATATCTCAGTTTACCCTAATCCGTTTAAGGATACGTTAACCATTTCAGATATTAAGGATGTAAAAACGATTATCGTAAGTGATGTATCCGGAAGACAGTTGAAAACAATTGCGGCAACTCATCAGCTTAACCTTTCTGACCTGAATGCAGGATTATACTTGATCAGTCTTCAGATGAAAGACGGAAGTTCTAAAACAATCAAAGCCGTGAAAAAATAATTAATATTAACATCATTATACATAAAAGGCAGCAGTATGACACTGTTGCCTTTTTAATTTTCATACTGCCGTCATTTCAATACGGTTTGTGATGTAAAAAATTTCCGGGTTGAAGGTTTTTACCAGTCGCTACAAATTGGATGTGGCTTTATGATGCGGAAACAACAATAAGGATCGCAGGATGCATAACCTGGTTTGCAAACTCCGTCTATGGGTGGTTCACATGCTTTTTCAAATCCGCCCAGAACGGCTTTCAATTCTTTTCTGTTTAAACTTCTTACATTTTTCATAGGTATTGTTTATTGTAAATTCCTACTCTTTAAGATTTTCGGATACCTCTGTTTATCTATTTATTTCCTTTTTCCGAGATTTAAATATATAAAATATTTTACAAATCATTAAATTTCAATAGATTATATCAAAATAAACAGAATCTTTTTTAAAAAAAACAATAAAAAATCAATCAATTTTTATTATTTTAGCGATATTGTAAAATACGTTATAACACAGATTATAAGAAACTTACAAATCAAACCTTTAAAAAATTAATTCCATGAAAAAAATGAATCTCTCAAAACTTTCGAGAACAGAACTGAAAGATGTATTCGGCGGGTATTTATATCCTGCACCATGTCCCGGCGGATGCCCTGGTGAAGCTATGATCAGATGCCCTGACGGATCTACTACAATGACCAATTTTATATGTATGGGGAACAGATGTGAACCGGCTGCAAGGTGTAAGCCACTGGTTCTGGAACCGTTTCCGGATCCGATAATCATTAACCCATAACCTGATGAGCACAGATAAGAGCTTCCGGCTCACTTTATAATGATCTGTCATAAAAAAGGCCGGGATCTTCCTCACGGATCCCGGCCTACATAATGAACAAATAAAAAGAAACTATAGGGCTTCTCTGTACTTTTTACGGTAAGCATAATAAAATACAATAGGTAATACTGTAAAAGACAACAGCATACAGATGATCAATCCGCCTACAATCATAATTGCTAAAGGTTTTTGAATCTCAGATCCCATTCCGTTGGATATCGCTGCGGGGAAAAGTCCCATTGATCCCATTAAAGCAATCATTACCACAGGACGAATTCTGCTTCTTACTCCTTCTGAAATGGCATGTTTAAGAGACATTTTATTCTGAAGGTTTTCTTTCATCACCCCGATCAGAACAATACCGTCAATGGTGGCTACTCCGAAGAGAATAATAAAACCAATTCCTGCAGAAATTCCGAAAATAGTTCCTGTAAACCACAGGGACAAGAATCCGCCAATAAATGCAAAAGCAAGGGTAATGGATGAAATTAAAGTGTCTTTTACATTTCCAAAATTAAAATACAGCAACATTAAAATAAGAACCAGGGAAATGGGAACAACCATTGCCAGTTGTTTTGCCGCTCTTTCTTTACTTTCAAACTCTCCTGCCCACGTCATTTTATGATTTTTGGGAAGCTTTACCTCTTTTGCCACTTTAGTCTTGGCTTCGGCGATGGTACTTCCCAGATCTCTTCCTTCGATATTAAATCCAACTCCTATATACCTGCTGTTTCCTTCGCGGTAAATAAAAGAGGGTCCCGTGTGATAATCGATCGTTGCTATCTCTTTTAAAGGCACCTTTTTATTATCCTGAGTAGGGATCAGGATGTTCCCCATTTTTTCGGGAGTATCACGATATTGTTTTTCAAATCTTAGCATCACATCAAACATCCTTTCTTCTTCATAAAATTTAGTCGCCGCCTGACCTCCGATCGTCATTTCGATTACTGCCTGTGCATCTGCTGTGGAAACACCGTATTTTGCCATTTTAGAATCATGAAGCTGTATCCTGAGCTCGGGTAAGCCAATATTTTTAAAAACATTTACATCCGATATTCCCGGTACAGTTCTGATAGAATTGGCGACCTGGTTGGCATAATTTTCAAGTTCAAACAGATTGTTCCCGAAAATTTTAATAACGAGCGGCGCCTTTACTCCGGCCACATATTCTTCTACATTATCCTGTATGGGCTGGCTGAATCCGAAGTTTATTCCCGGATATTTTTCAAGAGAAACCCTCATTTCTTCCAGAAGTTCTTCTTTGGATATTTTTTTCTTCCATTCGCTTTCAGGTTTCAGCTGAATATTAAACTCGATATTAAAGAAACCTGTAGGGTCGGTACCGTCATTGGGACGGCCGGTCTGGGTCATGACAAATTTCACTTCATCATATTTCATTAAAATTCCTTTCATTTCCTTGGTAAGACGCACCGATTCGTCCAGATTCACACTATTAGGTAAAGTGGCACGTACATAGATTGCCCCTTCATTCAGTTTCGGGAGAAACTCTGATCCGTAATTTGAAAATCTCCACCCGCAGATGGCCAGCAATGTAAGGAATCCGATAATGAAACCCTTTTTATAACGGTCACTAAACTCATAGATCCTGTAGATATTGACTCTGAAGAATCTGGAAATAAAATTTTCTTTTTCTTCTATATTTTTTGTCAGTAAAAGCTTACACATCGCAGGAACGTATGTCAGGCTTAAAATCAAAGACCCCAATAAGGCATATCCTAATGTAAATGCCAGGGGAGAAAACATTTTCCCTTCCACTTTCTGGAACGAGAAGATTGGCATCAACGCTACGATAAGGATCAGGAGTGCAAAGAAAATATAACTTGCCACACTTCCTGCGCTTCTCTTTATAATTCCGAGTTTGGAAATTTTATTGAATCTCTGCAGTCCGATCTTTTTCGCTTTATGTTCAAGTGCTACAAAGACATTTTCGACAATAACAAGGGTTCCTTCGAGAAGAAGACCAAAATCCAGAGCTCCCATAGAAATCAGGTTCGCAGGCAATCCCTGGATCCTAAGCATAATGATGGCAAAAAGAAATGCCAAAGGAATAACCGATGCCACGATAAAGGTCGTTCTCCAGTTGTACAGGAAAATAAATACGATAATGGAAACAAGAATGACCCCTTCAACCAGGTTTTTGGAAACTGTATGAACCGTGGTGTTCACCAGCTCAGTTCGGTCAATAATAGGTTCAATCTTCACATCACCGGGCAGCTCTCCCCCGTTCAATTCTTCGATCCTGTCTTTTAATCGGGCAATGACTTCACTTGGGTTTTCACCGCGGAGCATGATGACAATACCTTCTACAACATCATTTTCTTTGTTGTATCCCACCTGACCTAACCTTGGTTTTGCAGACACTTTTACTTCAGCAACATGCTTTACTAAAATTGGTGTGGAACCTTTTACTTCAATCTGAATATTTTCAATATCCTCCTTACTTTCCAAAAGACCTATACCCCTTACTACATAAGCCTGATCTCCTTTTGCCACAACATCTCCGCCAACATTGATATTACTCTTCGACACCGCTTCATACACATCCAGAGGGGATAGATCGTAATTGTGTAATTCTGTAGGGTTAATTTTTATTTCGTATGTTTTTTCTTCTCCTCCAAAGCTAACCACATCGGCTACACCGGGTACGGCCAGCAATTCCCTTTCAACCACCCAATCCTGAATAGCGGTAACTTCTTTAATTGGCAATTTACTCCTGATAATATACCGGTAAATCTCACCGGTAGCTCCTGAAGGCGGTTCGATGCTATATTCTGCGCCATTGGGCAGTTGTACATTTCCCAGTTTATTGGATGCATACTGCTGGGCATAAAAATCATTCACATGATCATCAAAAATCACGGTGACCACGGATAGTCCGAATAATGAAATAGACCTTACCGAGGTTTTATTCGGAATGGCATTCATTTCCTTGGAAATAGGCAGAGTAACGAATTTTTCAATTTCCTCAGCACTTCTTCCCGGCCATTGGGTGATTACCCTTACCCTTGTATTGGTAACATCCGGAAATGCCTCGATGGGAGTGTGTATATAGGAATAGATTCCTCCTGCCAAAAGAAGGAAAGTCCCTAAAAGTACAATCAATGAATTTTTTAAGGAGAAGGAAACTATTTTTTGTACAAATTTTCGCATTACTTCTTAGAATTATTTAATTGATTTTTCATGTTTTCATAGATCAACAATCCGTTGGAAGCGATAATGGTTTCACCCGGTTTTAAATTCCCTTCTACATAGATATACCGGCTGTTGGAAGCTATTTCCGTCACAGGTCTTATTTCCAGCTCACAGTCTTTTTTGTACACCACTACATAACTTTGGTTATTATCAAATATCAGTGCTTTTGCGGGAATAGCCAATGCGCTTTTATTTTGCGCATTAATTGGCAGAATAACGTCTGCAGACATACCGGGTCTCAGCTTCATTCCATTATTATCCATAATAATTTTGGCTTTCAGGACTCTTTCATTTTCATTAAAAACCTGAGAGATATTATCTATTTTTCCGGCAAAGCTTTCGTCAGGATAAGCCAGGGTTTTCACTACTACCGGCTGATCTACATATACATTTCTCATATTTGTTGCATATACATTGGCCATTACCCAGACCTTATCAAGATTTGAAATGGTAAAAAGCTGATCACCTCCGGCAGTAACCGGCATTCCTTTGGAAACATTCTTTGAAATAACATATCCGTCCGCAGGTGCTTTAATCTGAAGCGTGTTTCCGCCGGCAGAATACAGTTGCATATTTTTCCGGGTCTTGGAAATATTAGATTGTAATATGGCCACCTCAGATCTTGCTTCCTGCAGGTCTTTCTGGGAAGCAATATCATCTTTATACATCGCTTCTACTGAAGACAGTTTTCGTTTGGCCACAGCGAGTTGTGCCTGTAAGGTTTGTGTGTCGTCCTGCATTTCGTTCACCGCAGTACTTTTTACCGTAGCCAGTACCTGGCCTTTTCTGACATAGTCTCCCAACGAAAAGTAAGTATCGGTTACTATCCCGTCTACAAGGCTGACAAAAGGAACGGTTTTATCTGAATTGCTTTCTACTTCTCCGGTAAGGGTAATGCTTTCTTCGACAGGAAGAATTTCGGCCTTCACCAGCTTAATATCTTTTTAAGTTCTTTACTGATACAATAAGCTTTTTCGGTTTCATTTTCCTGTTTTTTATCTTTACAGCCTGTAAAGATCATGAAAGCAGAGAGGTAAATTACCGCAATGTATCTGGTAGTATTCATTTTCATATGTAGATGTTCATTTTTTATAAGGTATCCTATAACCATTCGCTTCAGGCGACTTTTACAAAGCTTTTGAATGATGGTTTAAGATTCTAAAGATCCTGTCCTACAACATATTGCAGGTTTTCATAATATTGATTAAGCTCTTTTTTGGTATCCAGGATGATCATTTTATTTCCGATATAGGTATCTAAGAAGTCCATATACTCGAGCATGCTGATATTTCTTAATCTGAAATTTTTCTCATGGCTGACCAGTAAGCCATCCAGTGTAGACTCGTAAGAGGCGTCTATTTCTTCTGAAACCTGCTGTGTCCGGATATAATTTCTAAAGACTGAAACAATTTCATTTTCCGATTTCAGCATATTTTTCCGGGTTTCATACTTACTTTTTTCAATTTCCAGTTTTGCTTCCTGAATATTTCCCTTATTACGGTCAAAAATGGGTAGATCAACCGAAACCCCGAGTCCAATGAAGTCCTTCATGATATTCCCTCCCCTGTCATAGCCTATTGAAACAGCTACATCGGGAGTCTTCATGGCATTTTGTATTTCCAGATTCTTTGCCGCATGTTTCTCTTTATTTCTTGAAATAAGAATATCCGGCCGGTTTTCTTTGGCCTTCTCCAGCCATTGCCCCAGTTCCAACTCTGAGAGTTGTTTTTCGGGCATGACAAACGGATCGGAAATAACAAGATATGACGTAGACGGAATCATCAGTAAAGCTTTCAGCTCCACCTGCTGGTCTTCAATCTCCTGCTTCAATGAAACAAGTTTTTTCTTGAATTCAATCTCTTGTGCCTTTAGACGGACATACTCCGCTTTACTGATATTTCCAAGGTTTAATTGGTTCTGATAAGATTTTGTAAGTTTTTCAATGGAAGCAATTTGCCCCTGATATATTTTCTGCTGCTCCTGATTGTACAGGATTTCGGTAATGGTATTCCGTAACGTTTTCTTTAACTCACGTAATACCTCCTGCAGTTCATATTTTTCGCCTTCCACTTCAATTTTCTGCAGCTCAATATTTTTCCTTCTTTTCCCGGCTGTCTGAATAACCTGTTCTATTTCTGCAGAAACCTGGGTATTCTTTCCCCAGTTCCCTATCAAAGCGGGTTGTTCTTCAATATCGTACGTTCTCCACAAGTTAACTTCGCTGATACTTAATTTTGGATTAGGCCAGTATTTAGCCTGCAGAGCACGGGCCTCGGCCTGAGAAATCTCCAGCTTCTGAGCAATAAGATCTAAATTTTTTGCCAGAAAAACTGCTTCAGCCTCCTTTCTGCTCACCTTTACAGTGTCTGTAATCTGAGCCGAAAAAAAACTGAAGCAATGAATATAAAATAGGGTAAATATAATTTTCTTCAAGGTCTGATATTTAAGACCACAAAGCTATCTGTCTAATATTAAGCCCAATTTTGAATAGAATTAAAATTCGGTTAGTCCAACATTAGAGTTTGATTAGAATAGGTTGGGATTTATTTAAAATATCCCGCTGATGAGGAAGATTATACCTCTCTTTTTTGACACAATTACACAACTGCTCTTCACCAGCGATATCATTGGCTTTATCCAAACCCGGTTCAAGAAATCTGGTTTTAACAATTAAAAGGAAATATAAGCAGAACGCTTGTTCCCATGTTAATTTTAGAATCAATTTTCATTGTAATATGATGAAGATCAAAAATACTTCTGGAAAGAGATAAACCAATACCACTGCCTTTAATATTATCTACATTTTTTCCTCTGTAAAATGTTTCCGTAATTTTATCGAGGTCCTCCTTAGGAATTCCCTTTCCCTGATCTTTTACTTCAATATTCAATTGATTATATTTTTCCGACAGAATAATCGTTACAGGATGGTCTTTAGAATATTTGATCCCATTTTCCACAATATTATATAAAGCGAGATACAGCAAGGTCTCATTTCCCGGAAACTCCAGTAAAGAAGGCTTTGAAACTTCCAACTGAATTTTAATTGATGAATTATTTTCCTTCGCTTTACATTCCAGTTTTTCGTATATCTTCCAGATCAGCTCATCCACCCTTACCTGCTTATGAGAAGACTCAAGCTTTGTCATCCCTGACATCAGTAAAAGATTGTTCAGGATATTTTCAATTTCATAGACGTTTTCCAAAGACTCTTTGGCTACCTCTCTGTATTCCTCAGGAGTTCTGTCTCTTTGGGCAAAGACTTCAAGATTCCCTGATATGGCAGCCAACGGAGTTTTAAATTCATGAGAGACATAATTAATAAAATTCTGCTGCAGGAGAACATTTTCAGAAATCCTGCCCAGTAATTTATTATATGATTTTATAAGATCTTCAATCTCGTCATTGGTATTGGTAGAAGTAATTGCAGTAGAAATATTATTGAACTCAACCTTATTGATCCGCTCTACCACATTGGAGATCGGCTTATAAACAATCTTTGAAAGGTATCTGCTTAAAAAAAGATGGCAAGAAGTCCCAGGACCAGCACTGAAAGCATAATAATTGAAAGCCTCCATATCTGAGACTGAAATGAATCGTTGGGTGACTTGACAAAGACAACAAAATCGCCCTGATTATCCGGATAAAAAATGCCGTAATAAAATTGATTGTCAGACATAAATTCTACGCCTTTATTCTTTCTTACGGTTTGTAAATGAATAGGTTTTATATTTTTATCATTCAGATTGTGACCAAATGTGACCTCATTATTCCGGTTATAAACGGCAACCCTGTTATTTTGAATGAGATGGTTGTATTCTTTTTTGATCTGCGCATGCCTGTCTTTGGGAAGTTCATCTTTTTCAAGGTAATAAATGGCAGAAATCAGAGCCGTATTCCTCAGTTTTTCAAAGTAAAAAATCTTGGTGCTGTCGTAATAGGCAAAAAATATCACCGCCGATGTGATGATAGAAACGATGCCGAATGAAAGGCTTGAAATCAGGGTGAAACGGTTTCTAAGCGTCATTTTTAATCTTTAATTACATATCCGGTACCTTTGACCGTATGGATAATCTTCTGATCAGTTTCGTCAATTTTATTACGAACATAAGAAATATACACATCTACCAGATTGGTGGTATTATCAAAATCTATCCCCCATACTTTATGCAGAATCTGAGTCCTGCTCAGTACTTTATTTTTATTTTCCAGGAGAAAGGTAAAAAGCTTGTATTCTGTAGGAGAAAATTCTATTTCTTTACCATTCTGTGTTACTTTATGCAGGTCGGTATCAATCATTATATTCCCGCAAGACAGCATTTGATCTTCTTTTTGATAACTGAGTTTGTTTCGCCTTGTCAATGCTTTAATTCTTGAGATCAGTTCTTCAAAATGGAAAGGTTTAGACAGGTAATCATCTGCTCCCAAATCAAGCATTTTAATTTTATCATCAGGACTGTTCAGAGCACTTAAAACCAGAATAGGAGTATAATTTCCCTTAAACCGTATCACCTGGGTAAGCTGCATACCGTTCAGACCGGGAAGCATAATATCCATAAGAATAATATCAAAATCGTAGGTACTGATAATTTCCCGTGCTTTCTCACCTGAATCCGCAAGGGTAGTATTGTAACCCGCCTCTGAAAGGCCCTTTATCAGGAAATTACTAATTCTCTGATCATCCTCTACCAACAAAATGTTCATATTCTTCTGAAATTTCCCATAAATATAGGCAATCTTTAGAAAAGGGAAACGGAATGCCGGGAGTTGAAAGGTATAAAAAATCCAACACATTGTGGTTCCCTACTACCATCTTTCTCCAACTTATGACCTTTTTTCATACTTTTGAAAAATGGAGATGACCTATTTACTTATTGGATGTATTGCCGGCGGAATATTGGGAGCTGTCATATTATATTTTGCCTTGAAATCATCAATGGTTTCAAGAAGTACTTATGATGAAATCAAGACAATGCATATCAGAAGTAATTCCGATCTCGAAAATGCCAGCGTAAAAATTAATGAGCTGACCCAAAATATCATTACCGAAAAGGAACTTAATCTCCAGCAACAGGATTTGCTGAACGATCTTAAAAATGAATTTGCAAAGATTTCAGCGGAACATGCATCTTTAAGCTCCCAGTTTCAGGAGCAAAGGCAACTGAATGCCCAGCAAAGCATTCAAATCGAATCGCTGACGGCTGAGAAACAGAATATTTTTGCCAAAAATTCTGAGCTCTTTGCAAAAAATGAAAGCCTTCAACAATCTCTTACTACCCAAAAGGAAGAAATTGCAAAAATTCAGGAAGAAGCAAAATTGCAGTTTGAAAATCTGGCCAATAAAATCTTAGAGGAAAAAACAGAAAAGTTTACTACTTTAAACCAAAACAATCTCAAAAATATCCTTGAACCCTTCCAGGAGAAAATGGCCGATTTAAAAAATAAGGTCAATGAAGCCTATGAGAAGGAAAGTAAAGAACGTTTCTCTCTGGCTGAAAAAGTAAAGGAACTTGCTGAACTGAATCAGCAGATTTCCGAAGATGCCAAAAAACTGACCCGTGCCCTGAAAGGAGAAAGCAAAACACAGGGAAACTGGGGAGAAATGATTTTGGAAAGTATCCTCGAAAAATCAGGACTCGTAAAAGGAAGAGAGTATTTTCTGGAACATGAGTTGCGCGACGAAGATAATAAGGCGTTGTTTTCTGAATTTTCAGGAAAAAAAATGCGCCCTGACGCTGTTGTAAAATATCCCGATGAAAGAAATGTCATTATCGATTCCAAAGTATCTCTGACGGCTTTTACAGAATTGGTTGACGAAACAGATCAGGATATTTATCTCATGAAGCTGAATCAGCACCTGGGTTCCATCAAAAATCACATCACACAGCTCAGCCAGAAAGCTTATGATGATTATGGGAAGTCATTGGATTTCGTAATGATGTTTATTCCGAGCGAGCCGGCATACATTGCGGCCATGCAGGCAGATCAGGATCTCTGGAACTATGCTTATGAAAGAAGAATTCTACTGCTAAATCCAAGTAACCTGATAACGTCACTTAAACTTATAGCCGATCTCTGGAAACGCGAATACCAGAACAGGAACTCCATGGAAATTGCGGAAAGGGGCGCTAAGTTGTACGACAAATTTGTCGGATTCGTCGATAACCTTGAAAAAATAGGAAAGAACCTGGATCAGGCTAAAAATGTATATGATGATGCGTACAAACAGCTTTCTACCGGAAATGATAATCTGGTAATCCAGACCCAAAAACTAAAATCCCTCGGAATAAAAAACAAAAAGACTTACCACAAAGTCTTATTGATCATAGCAACCTATCAGACTAAAAATCAAACACCATGAAAAAATCAAATATTATTCTTCTATTCAGTCTTTTTCTATTTATAGCATCACTGCCTTTTACAGCTGTATTTGCACAAAGTCACGAAATGAGCGGATTAGCATGTTTCCTGTTGGGATGGGCTGAGATGCAGGGTGGCGGAATTGCCTGGATGGCCAATCCTCTGATGTTTTTTGCCGCGTTTTTCTTTTTACTGAAAAAATCAAAAATATCAGCAGTGATCAGCTTTATTGCTGTATGTCTCACATTTTGTTATTTATCAGTGGGTGAAATCACCGTAAATGAAGCCGGACATAAATTTCCTATCACAGGCTACGGAGCGGGATATTTTCTTTGGATCGCCAGCTGTCTTTCGTTATTTGCCGGAAGTATTCTCCTTATTCTCTCACCGGAAAAGCAGAAAACAAACAATCCTGTAGGATAAGGTCAAAGCTGATAAGCTCATCCCTATGTTCTCTTTTACCACATTCCCCTATCCAAAGTCTGGATCTATAAAAGAAATGCTGCTTTCTTCTCTTGCAGCAGGCATTTCTGTATATTTGTTTTTAATCATTTTCCAGCCTTTTGGGACTGAAAACTTCCATCATCCCTATAAACTGGTACTCCTTTTCCCCTATACTGTTATATTCGGAATGGCGTTTCTTATCATGAGTCTTTCCACATCAAAATTCAACAACTGGAATCTTGGTGCTGAGCTTCTGAAGATCACAGGTACTTTAATAACGGGGTCAGTTTTCTCCTACTTTTATAATTCATTATTCCTGAGCCATGTGGCACTCAGTTTTGGTAATTATTTCTATATGCTTCTGTATTCTCTGGCAGTAGGAATTCCTGTATCAACCATTTATATTCTTTCCCGGTATATTTATTTAAAGAATTTCTACGAAAATACTGCTAAAACCATTTCACAGCTTCTGGCCGGTAAACAAAATGTTCTCCAAAGTGATTCTTTGACAATTTCAGCCGGCAGCACCAAGCTGGTAATCGATGAAAAGGATTTTCTCTATGTTCAATCGATGGAAAATTATTGTGTGTTCTATTGTTTAGAAAACAATCAGCCCAAAAAACACATACTCCGGATAAGTCTCTCCAAGGTTTTACCACAAATTGAAACCCAATCTATTCAGAAATGCCACCGGTCATACATTGTCAATCTCGGAAAAGTAAAAAACCTCAAAGGCAATGCCCAAGGATATAAATTATACATTCCGGACATCGGTTTTGAAGTTCCCGTTTCAAGAAGTTTTATTCCGGCGGTTATTCCCCGGTTAAAGCAGTCTGATTCTTAAAAGCTTGTCATTGGTCACACTTGCTTGACATCCATCACTTCTGTTTGACATCCATCGTTAAAAGCTACAATTTTGCTCAAAAATAATCATCATGAGTAAAAACATCCGCTTTTATTTAAGCTTTATCATCGGCTTTTCCGTTTACTATTTTTTTGATGCATTTTGTTTTAAAAGCATCCAGACAGTATCAAAAAACTTTTTTCACTCGAAGGCTTTAGCTCATATCATCGCCTATTCCATCACACTGCTCCCTTTGCTCATTACCGGAAAAATTCTGTTACCCGGAAAAAGTATTTTTGACTTATTTTCCCTGAATACATCGATTAAAAAAGGATTTACCCTAGCATTTACCGGAACTCTACCGATGCTCACAGGCTATTTTGTCCATTTCGGCCTATCTTCCTCTATACATTTTGAATCTCTGTTTATCAACACTGTTTCTTCAGCATTTTTTGAAGAAATCATCTTCAGAGCATTCCTTATAGGAATCTCATATAGATTTACAGCACTTGGATTTTTATCTTCTGTATTATTGGGATCATTGCTGTTTGCACAGGTTCATTTATACCAAAGCCAGGATCCTGTTGAACTACTCGAAATATTTTCCATTACATTTCTAGGGTCCATATTCTTTGCATGGATCTATTTTGAAACAGACTTTAACCTCTGGACAGCCATTTTTGCTCATTTTTTCATGAATTTATATTGGGAAATATATAATGTTTCTGAAAATGTATCCGGAAATTTATATGGAAATATTTATAAGATTCTCTCACTTCTTGTCATTATTCTCCTCATCATCTATGATAAAAAGAGACATAACACTGCTTTCCGGGTTACTTTGAAAAGTCTTTTTATAAAAAGCAGAGAAGCTCAATCATAATTTTTGCATAATTTTGCAATATGTTGATAGAAAGTTTTCAGAACGATAAAATAAAAAATGTCACTAAGCTCCTTACTGACAACAGATTCCGTAAAAAATCGAAAGTTTTTGTAGTGGAAGGCCAACAGGAGAATGAAAGAGCAATACAATACAATTTCGAACCGGTAGAGTTTTTCCTTTGTGAAAATATATTCAAAGGCAAGCTTCCCAACGGAAAGATCCATTATGTAAGTGAAAAAGTATATGAAAAGATAGCATACAGAGGCAGCTCAGAAGGTATTATAGGAATATATACCGCCAAAGAAACTCCGCTTTCGGATTTTGTACCTAAAGATAATTCTACGGTCATTATTGTCGAGGGAGTGGAAAAACCGGGTAATCTCGGTGCTATTTTAAGGAGCTGTGAAGCATTTGGAGTAGACGCCCTTATCGTTGCAGACGGCAAAACCGACTTTTACAACCCCAATGTGATCAGGTCCAGTGTCGGTTGCCTTTTCGGAATGGAAGTTTATCAGGCAGAAAATGAAGAAACATTAGAATTCCTTCACAAAAACGGGTTCAATATTTACACCACATTGATGGATGAAACTGCGGAAGACCTTTACAAGAGAGATTTTAAACAACGTTCGGCGGTTTTATTCGGGACTGAACATTCGGGACTGAGTGATTTCTGGATGGGGAAAGGGAAAAACACTTTGATTCCTATGGCCGGAAGTATTGACTCCTTAAACTTAAGTAATGCGGTAGCAATTACCTGCTACGAATCTTTAAAGCAGAAGAAGGGATAAATATAGTTGGGTAAAATTCTTTTCTTAAACAGATTGTTCACTTTCGGCCCGCAATGGCCGTTTACTATAAAGCATAAAAAAACCGTTTCACTGGGTGAAACGGTTCTTTTATTTTTAAGCTTATGCTAAAATTATTTCTTAGCAGCGTCTTTTGCAGCATCTTTAGCAGCGTCAGCAGCTCCTTTAGCAGCATCAGCAGCACCTTTAGCAGCGTCAGCAGCACCTTTAGCAGCATCTTTAGCAACTTCAGCACCAGCAGCAGTTGTAGCAGCAGCAGCATCTTTAGTAGCACCTACAGCAGCAGTAGCAGCAGAGTCAACAACTTTAGCAGCAGAGTCAGAAACTACAGCAGCAGAATCAGCTACGTTAGCAGCAGCAGAATCAGTTGCTCCTTCAGTAGAAGTAGCTTCAGTTTTTTTACAAGCAACTAGAGAGATTGCAGCGATAGCAGCTACGAATAATGACTTTTTCATAATAAATTAAATTTAATTTTGTTAATATTGTTTTATAAAATTTTCTTCTGTTCTGTTATTTGAACAAGACAAAGGTATAGCAGATAGAAAATTTGTCTATGAAAAATAATTGTAATACCTTTGTAAAATAGTTTTACAAAAAAACATAACTGATAATCAACAATTTAATTATTTTAAAAAAAATTGACAGATTTAGATCTATTACACTTTGAGCAACTAAAAAGGACGTTCAGGGTCAATATTTAAAAGAATATACCCCTTCACAGGATGACATATCCAAATGGAAGGGTATAGATATCATATATTTCCAGGAAGACCTTCGTAAAAAAGCGAAAGGTAACATCAGCGAAAAATCATTTTACACTTATTTCAAAACATCACCGGTCACCAAATTACCAAGGATTGATATGCTCAATTTACTCAGTAATTATGCGGGTTATGATTCATGGTATGAATTCAAAAAGCTTCATCTTTTTGCTGGAGAATTGTTGCAGGAAAATGAAAATCCGGAAGAGGATGACCTCACTGAACTTGAAAAAACAGTTTCGGATGCTCCTGATCTGCCAAAAGAAGAGATTCCGGTGAAAAAAACCGAAATACAGCCTGGTCAAAACACTGATTTACAAAAAACAACCACTGAAAATCAGAAGGTTGCAAATACCTCCTCAAATCATGATGAAATCAAAAAGTCATCTGAATTACCGAAGAAAAATTTCGTCAAAAAGAATGCATGGGCCATTGTTACCTCCGTATTAATTGCCATTACAGGATTATTAGGATTTAAAGATGTTCTTTTTTCCAAAACTTATAAATACTGCTTCATCGATAAAGACAGAGGAGTAAGCGTGATCAATACTCTAGATATTATGGTCATGAAGGAAAATGAATCTCCGATCATGTATAAAATAAAACCCGGAGAGTGTTTCTTCTATTCTACGAAGGACAAAAATCTTAAGATGAAGATCAGCGCCCCTTTCTACGAGCCGTTGGAAGTTTCAAGGAACCTGGAAAACGCCCCTGAAGAAGAGAAAATTGAATTGAAGCCTGATGATTATAAAATGGCAGCCTACTATTTCTCTATTAAAGATGTAAAGGGAGGTAATCCCGAAGAACAGGTAGCCCTCATCAAGCAAAAAAGAAATCAACTTGAGAACCTGATTAGCAACAGTGCTGTCATTTACCAGGTTTATGACAACGACACTTATGGTATTGAACGATTGGACAAACAGAAGTATATCACGTTGGTAACCACTCCTACAACCTCATTAAAAAACCTGAATGTTATAGAAATGAAAAAGGATACAAATGGTAAAATTGTATCTATCAAATTTAAAATCTCCACAACAGATGAAAAAAATTAATAATTTTTTACTTCTCACCATACTTCTTGCTTTATTTGTTGCCTGCAATAAAAAAAGTACAGAGATAAGTGACCTTGATAAATTACGAAACAGTACTAATGCAAAAAGTTATCCTGCCGTACAAATGGACAGTATGCAGGCCATCAACTCTATTACCAAGCAAAAAGTTCAGGAGCTTCTTGATCTTTCTACCCTTTACCTCTCCGGAAACAGAAATACGGAGATAGATACTGTTATTTATTCACAGATGGAAAGCTATTTTCACAAGCCTGATTCTCTGACCTTCAAAAGGTTATTTAAAGAACTAGACAGCATGAAAGTAAGATCAGTAAAGGTCAATAATCTCAATGTCTATAAAGAATTTTATAAAAAAGACACCTTGGATTACGCCAAATTTAATGTGGAATATTTTGACGATAAAAATAAGTCTTTAGGTAATTTTGAGAAAAATGCACAATATATTTTAATCTCCAGACCAAAGCTTAAGAAGGAATTTAAATTCTATTTTTTAGATTTTTATTCTAAACCTTTAAAGAAAGACAGTACTTCAGCAGGAGTTACCAAATAGTCGAGAGGAACATCGTTTTCCCAGACATCATCAATATATTCATCGGGGTCAAAATAATTGACTCCGATTTTTTTTGTTTCAGGCAACACATTTTGAAACAAACCGTCATAAAATCCTTTTCCGTAGCCTACCCTATTGCCTTTCCTGTCGCAATACAGTAAAGGAGTAATGACATAATCAAAATACTTTTCTCCGGAATCTATATCTGAAACCGGCTCCGGAATCCCCCAACTGCTGGTCACAAAGGTCGTATCCTGAAAAATCTCAACACTGATCAATTGACCTCCTGCCACTTTAGGAACAAAGACACGTATCTGATGTTCAAAAAAATAATTGATAAATACTTGGGTATCTACTTCCTTCTTTTCCAAAATTGGCAGGAAAATATGAACTTTCTCCGTCTCTTTCGGGTCAAAGTAATGAACAAAGTTTTGAAAAATACGTTCAGATAACAAGAAAGCCTCATCAGAAGACAAGGCTTTTCTTTTTTGTATATATTGTTTTCTAAGCTCAGCTTTTTGCATAATTACTGCTTTTTTTTCACTGAAATCAATCCTACTGGCTTTTTTATGATCTACTAAGCGTTTTCAGAAGGCTCGATAATTTTGTATAATTTGTCTGACAAACGAATTCTAAACGGAATTTCAAAAGTAATCTGATCTCCTGTTTTAGCTGTTTCACAAGGTCCTCCATTTGCAAAAATTTCAGTAATCGTAAGCTCTTGGTCTCCGGTAGTCGGTCCTGAAACCAATACTTTATCTCCTACTGACAATTCTTTATTTTCAATTAGAAACTGTCCGATTTTAGATTTTGAAAAGTAATGTTCGGCTTTTCCAATCAAAACTTTCTTGACACTGATTTTCTGACGAATGTTCTTAGTTTCCACTTTTGCCAAAGGTTTATCCGGAAGATCCCCTGAATTTTTAAATTTCAAAGCATCAGATTTTCCTTTTCTGAAAACTTTATTGCCCACCTGCAGGCCTTTTCTCAATTCCACCTGCTTTTCCCAAGGCAAATGTATTGTTTCCAGACATTCTGTAGAACAGCAGTTTTCCATAGCAGCCTTGCATTCGTCACATTGAATGAACAGTAAATGACAGGCATCATTTGCACAATTAGTATGATTATCACAAGGTTTACCACACTGGTGGCACTGTGAAATAATATCATCTGTTATTCTTTCTCCCAAACGGTGATCAAATACAAAATTCTTTCCTATGAACTTACTTTTTATACCTTCTTCTTTGATCTGTCGGGTATACTCAATGATACCTCCTTCCAACTGGAAAACATTTTTAAAGCCCTGATGTTTAAAGTAAGCACTTGCTTTTTCACAACGAATACCACCCGTGCAATACATCAAAAGGTTTTTATCTTCTTTAAAATCCTGTAACTGATCGTTGATGATCGGTAAGCTTTCTCTAAAGTTTTCCACATCCGGCGTAATAGCTCCTTCAAAATGCCCCACCTCACTTTCGTAATGATTCCTGAAATCTACTACAATCGTATTAGGGTCATCAAGCATATCGTTGAATTCCTGTGCTTTCAGGTGAATCCCCTTATTGGTAACATCAAAAGTTTCATCATTCAATCCATCGGCAACGATTTTATGTCTTACTTTTATTGTCAGTTTCAAAAAGGAATGGTTATCCTGTTCAACTGCCACATTCAGGCGAATACCTTTCATGAAATCGTATTCTTCCAACGTAGCACGAAAAGCCTCGAAGTGATCTGCAGGAATACTCATCTGAGCATTAATTCCTTCATGGGCAACATAAATACGGCCAAGCGCATCAAGTGCATTCCAGGCTATAAATAAATCGTCGCGAAATTTTTTGGGATCTTCAATTTTGGCATACGCATAGAAAGATAATGTAAGGCGTTCCTTACCAGCTTCATCAATAAGTTTAGCTCTTTCTTCTGCGCTTAAGGTGTTATACAGTTGCATGCTATAAACGTTTTAAGTGAGAAAAATATTTTGGCAAAGATAATCATTTTAAAATTAAGTATATTTATAGACGTAAAGCACGACTAACCAATAACCTTAGAAATCATGAATTTTATACAGCATATCAAATATCATTTTGTCTTATTTTCTTTAATTTTTTTTTAAGTTTTGTTAACTGCCACCTTAACAATTATGACATAAGGTATAAAATGACATAATACCCGTTAAATTTTAGTTAAAATTGAAACATAGCATACTAATTGATTACTTATTTAACATTAAATTTGTTTACTCAAAAACATACAATAGAAATTAATTAATAAACAAGAAAGATATACAATGAAGAGTACTTTAAAAAAACTATTACCATTTGCATTAGTGGGAGTTGTTTCAGGAGCTACAACCGTTGGAGCAATTCAATATTTCGGACATAATTCCAACAATGGAGACCAATCTTATTTTACAACATCAGCACCTACAGCATCATTCGCGGGTATGAACACTGCAGCAACAGGTGAAGATTTTGTAAAAGCAGCCAAAACGACAGTTCCGGCTGTAGTTACCATTAAAAACTATCAAAGCAGAACAGCCAGCAGAGCTTCTGAGCAGGACTTGTTTGATTTCTTCTTCGGAGATCCTTTCGGAGGAAGAGGCCAGCAGAGACAAAAGCAGCAGCAGCAGGCTCCGGATAACATGCCATCAGGAATGGGTTCTGGTGTTATCATCTCTCCAGATGGTTACATTATTTCAAATAATCACGTGGTAGCAGGTGCCAATAAACTGGAAGTGGTACTAAGCAACAAGAAATCATACATTGCTACTTTAGTGGGAACCGATCCCAACACAGATATTTCTTTATTAAAAATTGAGGAAAAAGGACTTCCTTATCTGAATTTTGCTAACTCAGACAATATTGACGTGGGACAATGGGTACTGGCAGTAGGAAATCCACTGGGATTAAACTCTACGGTAACAGCCGGTATCGTCTCTGCAAAAGGAAGAGGTATCGGAATTCTGGGAAGCCAGGGGAAAGCTACTAACCCTATTGAAAGCTTTATCCAGACGGATGCTGCGATCAACCCGGGAAACTCAGGTGGAGCATTAGTTAACACCAATGGAGAACTGATCGGGATCAACTCTGCCATCCAGTCTACCACAGGATATTATCAGGGATATGGATTTGCTGTTCCGGCTAACCTGGCAAGAAAAATTGTAGAGGATATCAAAAAATTCGGAATTGTACAGAGAGGATTCCTTGGAGTACAATCATTAGACCTGTCTAACGACCAATTGGTTGAAGCATACAACAGACAGAATAAAACAAGTCTTAAAGTAGGTTCCGGAGTATATGTTACAGGATTCGGGGAAAATAGTGGTGCTGAAGATGCAGGTCTGAAAAAAGGAGATGTGATCACCAAAGTAGACAGCTACAATATCACTGATTTTGCAGATCTTTCCATGTCAATCGGAAGCAAGCGTCCGGGAGATAAAGTACAGGTTACTTATTCCAGAAACGGGAAAGAATCTACCACTATGGTAACATTAAGAGATCAGAAAGGCGGAACTTCTACCAGAACAAAAGCTGACCTGAGTGTCACTGAAAAAATCGGAGCTGAGTTCCAGAGCCTGGACGACAGAACAAAGGCATATTATGGTTTAAACAGTGGAATTGTAGCTAAAAACGTTATCGAAGGCAGCGAGTTTGCGAAAGCCGGTATCGTAGACGGTTACATTATCACCGAAATCAATGGTAAGCCTGTGAATTCTCAGAAAGATGTTGAAGCTTTATTAAATAAATTCTCAGGTACAGGCCAGATAAAATACATGGATGATTACGGAAGGAATTATCAGAGAGGATTTAAAATGCCTTAATTAAAACAGATATTTTTATATCAACAAAAACGCTGCAAAAATTTGCAGCGTTTTTTTATGGTTTACTTAAGTTTATTCATTTTTTCAGCAATCCTTTTCTTTTTATTTCTTTCATAAATGACTTCTACAATCTTACCGCCAATCCACGAAAACGGAAAAAAAGTAAGGAAAATAGAGATCTTATAAAATGTAGGATGATACGGAAATATAATAACATCCAACATGGCTATAAAAAGCATAATAAAACCGATCAGAATTGCGTAGGCTACTTTCGCATATTTTACAATGATAGCAGTGGCCACCCCGCCAATTGTAGTTCCCAGTCCGGAAATAAATAATAAGAAGCCAAAAAAGGCCTTATCATCCTTCATGCTGAACAGAAACCTTTGCCAGTGCTCAAACGGAGCAAAAGCTTCAAAAGTAACCCATTGCGGAAAAGCCCTTATCCCAAGAGTGATAATAAGTCCTGTTATCGCAAGACCCATCAAAACCGCAATTGTATTTCTTATAAAACTCATTAATCCTTATGTGCAATCATAGAAATTTCGATATCCACATTTTTAGGCAAACAAGAAACCTGTACCGTTTCACGGGCTGGATAGCTGTCTGCATCTAAATAAGAAGCATAAATATCATTCATCACTGCAAAATCATCCATACTCTTCAGGAAGATGGTAGCTTTTACCACGTTTTTGAAAGTCATTCCTGCTTCCGTAAGAATAGCTTCAAGGTTTTTCATTACCTGATGTGTTTCTTTTTCAATTCCCTCTACCAATTTACCTGTCGCCGGATCTACAGGAATCTGTCCGGAGATATACAAAACCCCGTTTGCCAGATTTGCTTGTGAATAAGGCCCGATCGCTGCAGGTGCATTCGCTGTGTTGATTATTTGTTTCATAGTGGATATTTATTTTTTTAAGTCTTTATGTAATTACAGGTATACGGAATTTATGTATCAAAATTTTGTAACCCGTGATTCCATTAGAATTTATTTTGGTTGCAAATATAAAATTTATATTCTCAAATGCCAATCTGATATTAGAAAGGTGCATTCGGCTGGGTAAAGCTTCTGTCCTTATATTTCAGTGCATCACTTAAGATATTGGCTTTAATCCCGATAAAGAAGTCATATACTTTATATTGTCCGAAAGGAACCCAGTTAAAGTTGATGGTAAAGCTTCGCTGGTCTCGTGAAAAACCGATTCTCGTATAAGCCAGCTGCTTGGTCACCAAATCATAATGCGTACTTCCGTTGATATTCCAGTAAGGAGTAAGTTTAATACTTCCATCCAGACCTAATGATGCAATTTTGCTTCCAAATCTGTTTAGTCCCTTAGAGTAGGCATAATTGGCATTAATATTTAAAGTCCAGGCCTGGTCAAAATGCGCATAATGATCATCATCAAAGTAATAATTTTCATTTCTTACCTCTCCTTTTGATGAATACTTTTTAGCATAATCCGTTTTTTCTCCGAAGATCTCGCTGCTTAAAGGATAAGATAACTGAACATTGAAGCCCTGAACACTAAAAGCGCCGAACTTTTCCGTTCTGATTCCTGTATCTTGTCCCGGAATAAATTCAATTTTATATGGATCCAGGGAAAGGCTTGTATTAACGGTCAGTTTGTTATTGAAGAAAGATGATTGCCCGTTGATCGTAAAGATAGACCATGGATGATCTTTAGCCGCAAAATTGTAACTTCCTGAAAGGTTTAAAGATTCAAAAATTTTGATCTTTTTCACCCCTGTGGAATCACTTTTCGACTTCACTTTCATTTCAATATTGTTTCCGATATTAAAACCTAAAGATCCTACCATTCCGCTTGACGGACTTCCGACGATGCCTTTTTCAAAGATAGAATAAGGAGTCAGTGCTCCGGTTGCATTATAATAATTTTTATAGTACCCGAAATTAGGACTTGAAAAATCTGGAGAATAAGTAAACCCGATGCTCGGCGTCATCATGTGACGTATTGCTTCTATTGCAGATCCTTTTTTGAACTTCAGCATTCCGTACAATGTTGTCTGAAGACTTGCCGTGGTAGAGAAGGTAGAATATCCCGCAAACTTCTTTTCGATGTCGTCTACAGTAACATTCTTTATAGGATCATAATATTTGTTCAATGTTTTTGTCGTCAGGGCATTGTCAATATTGGCACTTAAACTGAAGGTAAAATATTTTGCCAGCGTGGTATTGGTAGCCAGGGCAATATTGTTTTTAAGACCTGTCTGCATTTTATCCCACATTTCTTTTTTAAACAATTCGTTTTCCTGAGTATTTACAAAATTGGTAAGGTTGAATCCTGTATTCACTGTGATATTTTCAATTAACCCTTGTCTTACTCCTGTTTTTGATTTAAAAAGATAAAACTGATTGATCGCCACATTCATTTGTGGAAGACGAAGGTCTGCTAATCCGGTGGCAAAGTTCTGAGAATATGATGCCGTCCCCGTAATGGTCATTGGCAGCTTCAGAAATCGCTTGGTAAGGGTTACCGTCGAGTTCTGTTGCGTATTTAATACATTCTGGTTGAAAATATAATTGTTGTTCAATGGGTTGTTATAGAACTTTGTACTTACAATATCCACAGAAGCGCTGAATGTCAGAAACGGATTGGCTTTGGCATCCTGAGAGTGTGTCCAGTTGATTCTGTAAGTACTGTTTCTCGTATAATCATCAAGTCCTTTGATTCCTCTTACCATAGTACCGATATCCGCATTGAAGTTTCCGGAATATTTGTATTTTTTCTGGTAATTCATCTGGGGCCTCACGTTCCAGCTTCCTTTGGTATAGATATCAGCAAGTACTTTAAGGTCGAAATGCTCACCGATCGGTTGATAATACCCTATTCCGTTCAGAAAGAACCCTACATCTTCCCTTTCTCCAAAACTCGGGATCAGGATACCGGCTGCTCTTTTGTCTGAAAACGGAAGAATGGCAAACGGGAGATAAAGTGGTGTAGGAACCTTCTCTATAAACATTTGAATAGGTCCTGTAACGATCTGGGATTTGGTTTTGGTTTTAATAAGCTTAATATTGTAAGCCCTCATAAAATAATCCGCTGCCGTATCTTTTTTCTTAATAAAATAATCATCAGTGGTATAATCCGCTTTTCTCATGGCGTACACTGAATCGTTGTATTTTTTTGTTTTCTGAGCGATAATGACCCCTTCACTTTCTTCCGTTCGGGCATTGAAAGCAATAGCCTGTTTCGTCTTTGTATTATAGCTGAACTCGTTGGTTTCATACTTTTTACCTCCCTGCATCGTAATGACAGGCTCAATAATCTTCCCCAGTGAATCCTGTTTTCCGCGGGCATAGATCAGGCTTTTATTATCGTCGATGGAAATATAATCCGCATCAATCTGCATATCCTGATATTTTACCTGGGCATTCTTGTTCAGAAATGTCATTTTCTTTGGGATATCCCTTCTCTGATCATCTGCTTTTGTACGCAAGATATCATCTAAGGATTCCTTTTTTACAACAATGGTATCCTTTTTGGAAATAGTATCATTAACCGCATTTTTAGGCAATTTTTCAGGAGTTTTTTGTGCTAAAAAATTGTTAAAAATTAGGATAATTAAAATTTGTAATATATTTTTGAGGACGGTTTTGGCCAATTTTGTTCTATATAATTAAGGCCCAAAATTAATATAATTTTTATAACTGTAAGATGCACAAACAAAATTTTAAAATAATTTTATCATTTCTCCTTATCCTTTTAAGCAACTTTATTTTCTCCCAGAAGAAGTTCACTATCGTTCTGGACGCAGGACACGGAGGAAGTGACCATGGAGCCAACAGGACTTATGCTGATATCGGAAGAGTCGCAGAAAAAGACATTACACTTGCCATTACGTTAAAGGTAGGGGCAATGCTCGAGAAAAACAGGGACTTCAAAGTAATATACACCCGTAAGATAGATGAGTATCCTTCTTTATCGGACAGGACCAATCTGGCGAACAGAAGCAAGGCGGATCTGTTCGTGTCTATTCACTGTAACTCTGCACAGAGATCAACAGCGTATGGAACAGAAACTTATGTACAGGGACCCAACCAGAATAACGAAAACCTTGAAGTTGCCAAAAGAGAAAATGATGTGATTTTCCTGGATGAAAAAGACAGACAGACCTTCGGTTCTTATAACCCTGATTCTCCGGAGTCATTAATTGCCTTAAAACTTCAACAGAGCAAATATCTTGAATCAAGTCTTCTGTTGGGAGGACTCGTAGAAGATAATTTCGTCAATAAAGACAAAAGATTTTCCAGGGGGGTCTTCCAGAAAAACCTTCACGTTCTTCGTATGAATGCAATGCCCTCTGTGCTGATAGAAACAGGTTTCATCAATCATCCCGAAGAAAGCCACTATATTGCTTCTGAAAAAGGGCAGAATGAAATTGCTGAAAGTATCTATACCGCAATTATCGATTATAAAAAAGCGATTGACAGAAAATCCGGCGGATCTTTTACCACTAAAAAACCGGAGCCGGAAAAACCGGCAGAAGTTGCGCTGAAAAATGATTTCAGAATACTGCTGATGAGTTCCCCGACCAAATACAATGAAAATGATCCTGCCCTGAAAGGCTTGAATTACGTTCTTACCATCAAGGAAAATGGTCAATACAAGTATTACTATGCTGTTACCAATATGGCTTCTGTAAGGGATATTAATCTTAAAACCGCTAAAGATGCAGGATTCAGAAATGCCTTTGCGGTAGGATTTATGCCTAATCAGAAAATAAGCATGGGATATTATACCATTGAAGTATACGCCGGTGACAAGCTTAATGGCAATTCGTACATCATCCAAAACCTTAAAGATGTCGAAAGAAATAAAGACAATGGAGTATTCTACTACACCTACGGAAAGGTGTATACTCTGGAAGATGCTGTAAAGCTTCAAAAAGAGCTAGAATCTAAGGGTGTGAAAAACACCGTAATACAAAAAGTTTATAAATAATTTGTAAAAATAATTTTGAAGTTTAAAAGTTAATTCCTACTTTTGCAACCTCAAAATTTGGCCTATTCGTCTAGTGGTTAGGACTCAAGATTTTCATTCTTGCAACAGGGGTTCGATTCCCCTATAGGCTACAAAATTTGATATCATGCCGGATTTAAAAATACAAGAAGCGAAACTGCTTTTTAAAAAAATCCACTCTAACCCAAAAAGTTATGATTTACAAATCAATGAAGACGGGATTACAGGCAGGGATGATAAAATAAGTTTCAGACTTTACAGGATGGGAGAAAGGGTTGCTTTTGAAGTAACAATAGATGAACTCACTTTCACCAATACGACTGGAGAATGGAACAACGCATTGATCATGTTGGGAAACACGATCAAAAAAATAGAAAAAGAACAGGAAAATTTAAAAATAGAACAAGCAATAGATAAACTTAGAAAATACCTGTCAGAAGAAATTTAAAAATTTTTGAAAATAAATTTGGTAGTTTAAAAAAAAGTTTATAGTTTTGCACTCACATTTGAACGATATGGCAAATCATAAATCAGCACTAAAGAGAATTAGACAAAACGAAACTAGAAGACTTCGTAACAGATATTATCACAAGACTGCTAGAACAGCATTGAAAGCTCTAAGAAATGAAGAGAATAAAGCTGCTGCTACAGAACAACTGCCAAAAGTTATCGCTTTATTGGATAAATTAGCTAAGAAAAATATTATCCACAAGAACAAAGCTGCTAACTTGAAAAGCAAATTGACAAAACACGTTAATAAGTTAGCGTAATAGTATAGTAGGCCCGTTCGTCTATCGGTTAGGACCTCAGATTTTCATTCTGGTAAGAGGGGTTCGATTCCCCTACGGGCTACAAAACTAAGAGTTGATACTTATAAAAACAAAACTAACACATTACTTCGGTAGTGGAAGATAGAGGGCCCGTTCGTCTATCGGTTAGGACCTCAGATTTTCATTCTGGTAAGAGGGGTTCGATTCCCCTACGGGCTACAAAGAGAAGACTTTATTTTAAAGTCTTCTCTTTTTTGTTTTTATTCCTTTCTATTCTATTAGAAACATTTTGGTTCAGTTCAACAACTGATCAAGCACTACAACAGCTATTGTCGGATCAGTCTCAAAAGCTAAAGAAGCGGGAATATTTATACCTATATCATTGAAATATAAAGCAAAGTTTTCACTAAATACGATAATAGCATCTGCTACCTGAATCTGGAAATTCATTTTCATATAATTCCACAGTATTTCAACCCTATGCATGACTGATGGATTCATAAATTAGTGTGATTTAAGATCATAAAACCTGAATTTTAAGTTGATCAATTGGGAGCATGATCATATACAGATTCCCAGTATTGCATCAATGAATGACTGATCTTAATATTTCTACGGTCCATCATCATCTGCATTTCCTTCGTAAAGTCTTCCATACTGAATTTTAATCCGGGTACAACCTTTGTGAAAGGCCTGATATATCCTTTTAACAACGGCAGCTGCACTATGGTTGTGCAGATATCAATGAAGGTTCCGGGCATTATCGTAATTCCACCACCTACACGAACAAAATCTCCTATTACCGCTCCAAATTTATTGGTACCGGTTTCGTAAGTATTATCACGATATTTGACAATAATATCTGAATAGTCGGTTTTAAGACAGGCAGTGTTTGTATATCCCCCAAGATTGCACCAATCTCCAACATAGCTGTTGGCAACAAGTCCTTCATGGGTTTTATTGGAATAGTCTCCCATAACGGAATTAGATATTTCTCCTGAAATTTTACAGGTTTTACCAATCAGCACACCACCACTTATCCTGGCAGATTTTATTTCTGTCCGATCTCCTATGTAGGCAGGTCCCTCTATAATAGAAAAAGGATATAACACGACAGAATCACCAAGAACTATTGGTCCGTTAGTGGTGTCCAAAACGACACCTTTATGAATGGTAACATTTTCACCCCAAGTTTTTACCAGATCCGGATCGCCAAAAAAAATTCCATTCGTTCTATCTTTTTCAGGAAGCTGTTTTAACAGATTATATTCACTCAAAAGAACGTAGTCATTTTGGATGTTATATTTTTCAATATACTCCAAGGGCTAAATTCTGTATCATTTAACACAATTTCTGGAATTACATTGTGAGTAACGGTATCGAGACAACTATAATGCGCATATTTTAAGTTGATCGGATCATCAAGTTTGAAGATCAATCTTTTTGTGGCTTCATAATACCAAGTCGTTCAAAATCATTTAATATGCCTTTTTTAATTAATGACAAAGGCCTTTTGATCATATTTTCGTGAGAAAAAAGTTCCTTAACATAAATTTTATCCATAATATATTTTTTTCGATATCAATTTTATGCTATGGCGAATTTATTGCGATAAGTTTAGCCCCTGAAGAATCATGTCAATTGAAAGATTGTTTGTTACCTGGTCTGCGATTTTAAATCTTTCATCGTCTATGTTCTTAACCCAGGCTATCGTATATAGACCTGCTGCTTTAGCTGAATGTACACCTGATATACTATCCTCTACAGCCACGCAATCTGCCAAATCTACATGGAGGATTTCCATTGCGGTCCTATAGGGTTCAGGATGGGGTTTGGGGTTCTTTACATGATCGAGGCTTATAATGGAAATACAGTTTTCATAGATACCGGAATTCTTAAGATATAGAACCGCAATGTCATGATAGCTGCTGGTGACAACAGCCTGTTTGATGCCCATTTGATGGGCTGTATTCCAAATATCCACGATATTTTCCCTTGATCTGACCATAGAAATATTTTGTTTTAGACAGGATACGGCATGGTTTTCCCATATTTCAAAAGCGCTCATTAAATTCTTTTCGTCGGTTACTCCATTCGCTTGCAGCACAGCCTTAAAAACTTCCAGACCAGTATGACCGATGTATTGATCTTCAGATATATTAAAATCCAGGCCTGTATTAAGGCAAGCTGTCGAGAATATGAGGCTCTTAAACTCAGGATCCTCACTGTTGACGATTGTCCCGTCCAAATCCCACAAAATGTATTTTTCCATCGCCTATCATTTTGTATTAATTTCTTTTAGTTTGCGTGCTACGCTCTCAGAAATCTGTTGATACGATTTATATTCCTCAATTTCAGATGGGCTGAACGAAATATCAAAAGCTGATTCAAACTCCGCGATCATTGTGAGATGCGACAGCGGTATTGATGGCAACATTCAGGGTATTTCCAAAAAGACCAAAAAGGAAAAGGGAGAAAACCAGTATATCCTTTGATCCTAATAAACTCAAACCTAACAGGGATAGATTCAAAAGCATGAATGATCCCAGAATAATCAGTTTAGTATTGTACCTAGATATAATTTTACCGCTGAACAGCAGGAAAATAATCGTTCCAAGAGGCATCGTCATAAGAACCGCACCGAATTGGGAATCTTTTAACTGTGGCGAAATTTCGATATCAGGAATTCTTGCCGCCCATGCGGCAAATATGGTTCCGTAAAGAAAAAGACTATCGAACGGGAAATCCGTGCATGATTGAAACCTGTAGATGTATCAGAATTAGAGTCTGTTTCTTTAATTCTCATAGTCAGCATTTTAAATGTATTCCAAATATAATACTATTTTTCACATAACAGTGAAAAGTAGTATTAAATATTTATTTTAAACATTTAGAGTACACCAAAAGGTCATAACCGTATAAAATTCAATCGATTACCGACCGCTACATTTGACTTGCAGTGATAAATAATTGAAATATTAATCAATGATTTAAGGCAGAGGTAAATAGGGAACGACTCGATTGCAATTATTTGAAAAGCGCAATATAGCGTGTGGAATTTAAATAACTGAAAAGCATGGATTAGCGAAACCATGCTGCAGATCACTTGTCAACCATATTTCATGTGCCACTATAGGTTTTCTTAATAATAGTGCTTATAACGGTTTTGATTCTTTCAAAACCTTCCAGTTTATTGATATCAATATCACAAAAACATGAATCGGTAGATTTCGCATGCAAAACAAGGTTATAAACGCCTGCAACCACTAATGCAGATACAGCTCTTAGGTCAATATTTTTATCTCCAATTTCCTGATCAGCCAATGCGAAAAATTTAGTACTCAACAGTTCCCTTTCCTTGCATATTTCGTTCATGATTTCGGAACTCTTACTCACTTGCCAGGCGGTAATTTTCTTTGGCTATTTCCTGGGTATAGTTCCACAGCTCTTCAAGCTGGGATTCTATACGTTCTTCATTCTTTTTGATAGCCTTTCCCCATACAAATATATATCGATTAGCATTGGCTTCTATTTTGGTTCCATCTGTAAAAATAGTCTGTAAACTTACCAAACCTTCTTTTTCCAAATACACTACAATTTGTGCAAATATATCTTTGAGCTCACCTTTTAACCTTTCACTTCTGAAACGGTTCAGTGTATTATGATCGGGCCGGTTCATAGCACTAAGCCACATAAAGTGGACGTTTTCCTTAAGAGCTTGTTCCAGCTTTCTGCTTGAATAGATATTGCACAAATAGCCATATACCAATACTTTCAAAAGCATTTTAGGATGATACACGGAATTTCCACCAGGTTTGTAATTACGAATTAAATTGCTGATATCCAGTCCGTCTATCACTGCGGAAACTGTTCGTACAGGATGATTATGGTCTATCAGTTCCGATAAATTCGGAGGAAAAAGAAAATTTTGCTTGGGATTATAATCTTTTAAAGACTATCTTTGACTTAGTTAACACACAGCAAATTAATCAATTTGCAACTATTCGGAAAGCTTTTGCTTTCCTTTTTTTTGTAACCATAAAAAAAGGCTATCTCACTTTTGAGACAGCCTCTTTTTGTTTTATTTCTTTCTATTCTATTAGAAACATTTTGGTTCAGTTCAACAACTGATCAAACACTACAACAGCTATTGTCGGATCAGTCTCAAAAGCTAAAAAAGCGGGAATATTTATACCTATATCATTGAAATGTAAAGCAAAGTTTTCACTATTCCTGTGGATTATTTAGGATGGCTTCTCTTTTCTGTCTGTCTCATCAATAAGGAATTGCGGAACAGATCCTTATTGGTTCCTAAGTTTTAAATAAAAGACTTCACTTTTTTGAACAAATTATTAAATCTAACAAAAGGCATCGTAAAAATCACCAAAAAAGGAAATATTATTTCCTACTGTTCTTATTAATCATTAACTTTGAGGGAACTATTCATCAAAAAATTAACAACATGAAATTTAATTTACTTTTGAAGGAGAGAATCTCTTTACAAACGGCATTTGTTGCCTTACTACTCTTTTCATCTCAAACGTTGGTTTCTGCTCAAAATCGTATTTATGCCCATGCTCAAAGTTCCGGAGTTTTCGGAGTGGCATGTTTAGGCTGCCGTGTAGATAATCCGGAAAATGCAGTAGGCGATAATGAAGACAACTACTCTACTATGGTATTGGGCACAGCATTACTGGGTGGCGTACAACAAACTTTAGTTTTTCCGGATCTACGATCAGATACAAGGCTTGTTGTAGGAATCGGAACAGATAATATTCCTTTATCTGTACAATTACTAAGCGGTGTATCGCTGGAAACGATGAACGGAGGTTCATCCAATAATGACCGAAGAACGGTAGATGTAAGTTTGCTAAAACTAGGAGCCACTCCCAACAGAGGAACAATAGAATTTAAACCTTCAAAACCATACGATGGGATCAGAATTGGTCTTTCAGGAGGAGTACTCAGCCTTGGAGGTGGATTCAGGATTTATTATGCTTATCAGGATCCGCTGAATTCATTAATGGCACATAGTCAAAACGGGCAGATTACCCTTGATGGCAATATCGCTGTGGACGGAGCTGAAGTAAGCCTGGTTAATACATCCGGAAAAGAAGTATACCGTAACACACTCAGATCAAAAACATTTGATTCAAGGCAATCTGAAGGTATATATATTATGACACTCAAAACCAAAGAAGGAAAAATGTATTCGCGAAAAATTATGATTAAATAAATAATTGTTTTTCAACTCATGTACGGCAGGCTATTTAGTCTGCCGTATTTCTTTTTACCTATATAAGAAAGAATGGCGTATACCACGTAAAATAAAAGCAAATAACAATCCCATATAAGAACAAATTATTAACAAATCACATAATTATGAAATAAATTATACAACATAATCATTTTATGTGTAAATTAGTAAAAACTATAAAACTCAAATTTTTATATATATGAAAACTCATTTATTACTTAGCCAACGCACTATTAAAGCGGCTTTAATGGCTTCATTCTTGTTTTTTGCAAGCACAATGTCTTTTGCACAGATTACTAAAATCTACGCAAGCAGTCAAACAAATCAGGTGGTAGGGATCTGCCTCGGATGCGGTGTACTAAACCCACAAAATGCTGTGGGAAGTAATGAAAGCGATTATTCTACACTACAGGTTTCTGTAGGGTTACTCGCAAGAACTGAACAAACCCTGATTTTCCCAGCAACAAATATTGCTATGGGAACGAATAAGTTTGTGCTGGGTTTTGGTACTGATCAGGTAATGCTTTCCGCACAGTTGATAAGCGGAATTTCCATCGAAACATTCAATGGGGATGTATCGAACGGGGATTATCAAAACCTCAACAATGACGCTATTAAACTGGGAGGTACGGATCCAAGCAAAGGAGAGCTTGAACTTACCATGAACAAACCTTTTGACAGAATTAAAGTAAACCTTAACGGTGGATTACTAAGTGTTAATGGTGCACTTAGGCTGTATTATGCATATCAATATAATGATCCGTATATCAATTTTGCTGCGCACAATGATAACGGACAGATTACTCTTGATAAAAAACTTCCTGTAGAGGGAGCAGAAGTTACTTTAACGAATACTTCAGGAAAAGAAGTGTATCGTTCCAAGTTAACATCTAATACATTTGAGGCTAAACAAGCCCAGGGAATGTATATTATGACCCTTACAACAAAAGAAGGGAAAACGTATTCCAAAAAAAATTATGATCAAGTAAATAACAAATCTTATCAATTCAAACGGCAGGCTTTTCAAGCCTGCCGTTTTTTTCCTTAATCAGCTAAAATCCATCAGTTATTTTCCAGAAAATGATTGTTGCAATGACTATTTACCTCTTTAAAAAAGAGGTAGATTTTTTGTCTACCTCCCATAAAATTAATTCAAATCTATTTTTAAATGCTAAAATTAAAATTTAAAAATTACTGCATCAGCCAAGCAACAGCATTAGCATACAGGATGCTGTTGTAAACCGTACTTCCTGCGCCTGGTCCTGACCCGAAATTGGTTTTTGGAATTGGTCTTCCTGCTGCATCCACACCTGCCGGATAAGAACCCGTTGAAGTGTTATTAACAGCTCCCAGAGGGAAGCCTCCGTCGCCCCAGAAGAATAATTTGTAAGTTTTATGAACAAATCCAACCACAAGTCCGTTTTTAGTAGATAAAATATCCGCATTGGAACTGTTAAGATTAGAATTTGTATATGAACTCGAATCATCATTATCATCACCTACAAGCTTTCCTCTTACATCTCCAAACGGACCATTAAGAACGGGGTGATTGATATTAGCAATGGTTTTGATGTAGCTGGTTCCTGTGGCAGGCGTGACAACGGTAGGTGCTCCAAATATCTGGTTCAAAGCCTGAGTCGGCTGAGCCTGCTGGAGAAAGATCATCGCCCGGCCTCCTTTATCCAGATAATTTTTTAACGCTACGGCATCTGCATCATTACATGTATAATCCCATGTCATAATAATCATATAGGGATTATGAATTGCAATATTAACAGCAAGATCTCCGCTACCTGTTCCCATAGATTTGATATCAAATCCTTGAGACGGCACTGTTCCGGTAGGTCCGAAATTTGCCGCAGACTGTAATATTGTTGTCGGCGCAGTTGTACCTGTAGGACTAGGGGTATAAATACCTCCGCCCAGAGATAATATGGTCCTTCTAGGAATTACTCCGGAGTTTACATTGACGGAAAAGCCACAAGATTGTCCTGCAATATTTATAGTGAAATAAGCCATTCCGGAGGCAGAGGGAGTTCCGGAGATTGCCAGTGATATACTTCCACTACCATTAGCCAGTGTACCTGCAGGTGCTGTGGCTGTAAGCCCGGATACCCCTGATGAAGCTGCTGAAACAGCATTATATGCCTGTCCGTTTGCATTGGTATAATTGATCGTTTTTGATCCGCTGCTCATTGCGCCGGATGTGTAGGTTCCGGAAAGAGCGCCGCCTGTACAGTCTAAGGTAAAGCCTGGTGTAGGACCGCACTGATCACACAAACAGTTTGACCAACCTGAAGATTTGTATACCCGGACACAGCTCAATGTAGAATCATACATTATTGTTCCAATTGCTACATTTCCTCCTTTTGGATTGATCATATTTTTAGGATCTTCATTGGTAGGTAGTACCAATCCCATACTATTGGTGGTTTCTTTATTAATGTCTAAAGCACCTCTGGGATTGGCCGTACCTATACCTACTTGAGAGAACAAGATATTTACGAAGAATATCATCGGTAATACATAATTTTTTCTATTTTTCATTTGTTTCTGTTTGCCGCAAAAATATCTTATAGTTTTCTTTTCTTCCAAGGATCTATATACATCATAAATACATCAATCATTTTACCGAGAGTGCTCCTCAAACTCTACATTCGCTCTACAGGGCCAATATACACGGGAGATAGCGCTTATACCTTTTAAAAATTTCGCATGAATAAATTCGCGTTTAGAAACATAAAATTTTAAAACATTTTTTAATTTTGATTGAATAAACTTAATCTATCATACTTCAAAAAGCCATAATCATCATTTCTATATTCAAATAAGGTTATAGACTTACTTACCGAATGTATATAATAAGATACAGAGGCTATTCTAAATAATATAAAATATACAGACCGCGTTCCACCCATCTATAATGCGCATTATTTATTACAAAAAAACCGTTTCAATCTTATGAAACGGTCTGAAATAATTTGATCCAATATTCTTTTCAGAAATATTGTAAATATGATGATGTGTTTTTTTAAATGGATCTCAACTTTTAATTTGATAATACATATTGTACTGCTTTTTCAAATATATTACAGAACAAGATAGAAGAGTTATTTTCGGTACAGCTCGATGTTCCATTATAAAAGCCATCCGTCGATTCATATGCTGTATACCAGTTAGTATCGCCTACCGTTACATAGTTATCTCCAGCAACAGCATTTACAGATCCATCAGGATTTGAAAGAAAAGCAGATCCTGCAAACTCGGTAAGCTTACCTACGGCACGGGTTTGCTGTATCGTCTGGCCTGTCGGAATAGTTCCAAAAATACCATTAGCCGGCCCGCCACCCATTACAGATATCTGGGTTGTTCCAAATCCATAATAATCGTAGGTATTGCCTGCAAATGTGGTTTTGGCAGGAAAATAGGTGCCATTGTAATTATCATTACCAATAAAGAAAAATTTCTTTTTATCATTTATTTTCTGTGTGATCATTTGTCTTTTATCAGAATTTGGCGGCAAATAACCTGTTGCAACATATCCAATCCATATAATATCTGCATTATCTATAGCGGTTCCTATCTCCTCCGCAGTAGCAGTACTTACATTAATGGTATTGTATGAGAAATTAGTCACTTTTACTGTTCCATTAGGTCCGAAATTAGCCGGATTGTTTAATTTCAACCTCGCTATGTTAGAATAGGAACCATTTGATAAATTGGCATTCCAGGTATCTGGTATAAAGCTTAATATCCTCACTGTTCTTAAAGCAGCCTGAACTGTTATAGTAAATGTACACGACTGCCCGGCAATACTGATCATAAAGCTCGCAGACCCTGAAGAGGACGGTGTACCGTTAATGGTAAGGGTTATACTTCCGTTTCCATTGGCTAAGGTTGCTGCGGGTGCTGTAGCAGTAAGTCCCGTCACTCCTGTCGATGGAATCGAAAGAGCATTATAGGATTGCCCGGTGGCATTGGTATAATTAATCACTTTTGTCCCTGTACTATTCGTATTGGCTCTAAAATCTCCCGTCAGGGCTCCACTGGAACAATCGAGGGTAAAGCCGGCCGTTCCGCATTGGTCACACAGACAATTGGACCATCCTGAAGATTTATACACCCTCACACAACTTAAAGTAGAATCATACATAATGGTACCGATGGCTATACCTCCTCCCATTGGATTAACCATATTATCGGGACTGGAATTGGTGGGGAGAACCAACCCCATTGTATTGGTTGTTTCTCTGTTGATATCCAGAGCACCCCTTGGATTTGCCGTACCTATCCCAACCTGGGAAAAAATAATGTTCGCATAAAGCACTAATAGTAAATAATATTTTTTACTCGTCATTTTGTTTAACTTTCCGGCAAAAATATATTTTCAACTATTCCGTTGCGACTATAAACATACAACACGCATACCTCAAATTTCAAAAAAGTCCACTTAAGGCTATACATGCCTACTACATCAAAATTATAAGAATCTATAAATCAATTCATTAAAATGCAATTTTACAACAATAAGCAATTATCAAAAAATTCAATAAAAATTCCAGTTATTATTTTAAAAGCCAAGCATCAAGTACACAAAAAGGCTTTTATTCATCCGGCGTTTAACATACGTATTAGTCAATTTACAAATTAAGGCGAAAAAATTACATCTATCTTTTGATGATCGGGGTTTGTTATTTTACCAGCTTTGAAAAAAAAACCGGCCCATAAATGGCCGGTTCAATGAAACAAAATAGCTATGCTAAAAATTATTTTTTCATAAGTTTTTGCTGGTATATTGCTTTATCAGTTGTTGCTTTTAAAATATACAATCCTTTCGGCAACATCCTAACGTTTACCTGTCCATTACTGAACTGTGTATTCATCAATTTACCTGATGCATCATATACAGATACGTTACCTATTTTTTCCTGAGTTTTAATATATAAAACATCTGTTACCGGATTGGGATAAATTTCAAATTCAAGTTTCTTTACCTCCGTAGTTGCTAAAGTAGAACCAAGGCTATTGATGGCAAGGGTTCTTTCAACAACTTTACCATTTGAATTGAAACTGATCACTACTTCTGCAAATCCTGTTGCCAGTGGTGTTATTACTAATTCTTCATCAGCATTAATCTCGGCAGAAACTACGGAAGGGTTATTGTTTGACTTTACCGTTTTTACAATAGAAGCCCCGAAACTATCTTCATCAGAAACCATTGTTTTAAGATCAATGCTTGTAACGTTAGCTGCCGTAACCTGTGCCGGGAATGTATTACTAACAGTTGGTGCAGAATTATCCGGAAATACGGCTAACGAAGGGAACCAATAATAATCATTCAATATTTTGGTGTTGATAAGATTTCCGCTGGCATCAAATGTGTGAATCCAGTTCTTTAAAAAGTGAGCACCATATCCGCTTTCTGTCGTATTCAGGATAAGGTTACCTGTTGCAGGATTAACACGAAGTGCTGCTCCGTAAGGAATTTGTTTAAAGTTGCCGGACTGCCCCGGAAGGGTAATAAAATTCTCATTGAATGCTTTAGTTGTAACATCAAATTTCACAATTTGGTTTCCGGCATTAAACCCTGTTCCGGCTTTGATCCAATATAAGGTATTCTCGCTATTACTTGCTGTAAAGCTTCCTGCATTCCAGGCTCCCCATGAATCGGAATATTTCGATGTCGGAATATTATAATACTGCACTATAAGGGTAGCGGGATTAATATTGGCTAACTTTTGGTTCTGGATGGCCCAGATACTTCCATCTTTTGCCTGAACAATGGAACTGAATGCTCCTGCGATAGTGTTCACCACGGTATCAGTATTCGGATCTATTACTAAAATTCCGGCTGTTTGCTTCACGGCAAAAACATAGTGTGAGGTGCGAATCATATTACCGATTTGTCCTGCATACTGGCTTCCCCCGCCTGTTCCGGCAATCATATTTCCGACCTGCATATTATCAATGTCAAATAAATAGATTCCATTAGAGGCACCAATGTACCCTTTATGCTGATTCACTCCAAGAAATGATCTGCCATCTCCTGTTCCAATAGTATTGAATGTCGCAATTTTTTGCATTGTCTGTGCATTGGCAACAACCAATCTGCCTCCCGGTGTATATTGAGAATCTCCTCCATCAGCAGCCTGTTTGGATACGAAATAGAATTTGTCACCATAGATGGTTCCATACTGAGTAGTTGCCCCAAAAGCGTGATTATTGTTTACTTCACTATAAACACGGTAATTAACCGGTCCGTTATTACTAATAAAATTAACAGAACCATTGGTATGCCCATACCATTCTTCATTGACCATGAAGAAACCATTGGTAAAATCTGTAGAGGTTAAATACGGAGAAACCGGTGTCAATGTTGAAGAAATCGGGAATGATCCTGACATGGGGCTATAGTTCCATACATCCCACGAACCGTTTTGTAATATTCTTGAGGTCGCTCCTACTCCTGAAAATCCGAAATCAGCATCTGCAGGGTTTTTAACGTAATACGACCAGAAACCGTTGTACCATCCAGAACCCCAGTGATCATTAGTATCTTGTGCTGTATAGTCATCAAAATCATAAGCCGTTGTGTTTACAATTCCATTCAGCGGATACAAAGGGTAAGTCGTATTTCCGCTTTTAATCAGGGCATTTGAGTTTTGCCCGTCAAGGTCAAATCCAAGTCCTCCTACTGCTGTTCCGAACTGTGTTCCCTGATACAATAAGGTAAAAAATCTACGATCTGCCTTTGCAATAGCCTTCAGCATATCTTCTCCTGTAGCATTGCCGTCCCATCTAAAACCCCATACCAAGGCATCAGGGATTTTGCTATCGTTCCATTGTACAACAAAAGCTGCCTGATTGGAACCTGTTCCTACCCAATATTGGATATCAGAAAAGCTTAAGGTGCTTGTCGTATTGGTCGTGTTGAGCTGAGTATTCCCTGAAAGATCATTTCTGGGTACTCCCTGTACTGTTATCTGGGCATTGGTAAAAAATGCAAACAGAAAAAGTACGGTAAAAAGGTAAAACTTTTTCATTATTTATTAATTTAAAAATATTCTGATTGTTTTTATTTGAGACGCAGGTCGTAGGCGCCAGCCACTTCTGTAGATACTTCACCCAGCCATCCGGCCTCCTGATTGATACCTGTATATACTTTCACAAAATCAATTCCCGGAAGTTTTACGTATTTTCCGTTTTTGTCTACAGCCCAGGAGATATCAATATTAGATGCCTCATCGTTGTTCGGGGCATTATCTGCGTATCCGAATTCGTAGGACTTTCCTACCCAATAAGTTCCGTTTCCACTTTGGTCATAAAAATTATCTTTAAGCCTTGTTCCGGTAAATCCATAGGAAGCATCTGTAAACCATAATGGATAATAGCTTTGTGAATGGAAAACATTTCTGGTTCTGAATCCGGTATTTCCAAGATTATCTGTCCATTTAATATATTCCACATCAGCCTGCCAGTCTTCACTTCCCGCCACGGGGGTTTTGTTTTCATTGGGCTTCATATAGGTAATGCTGTACTCTTTTACAGTGGTATTTTTAAAATACTCACTTCCGGCAATTTCATACCATTCGTTATCATCAGGCTTTCCGTTTTTGTTTTTGTCGTAGGCTACCATGATAATTCCCGGCTCACAGTTTCCTGAGCGGGGATCATTGGCTGCATTTCCAAAAAAGGCATTTCCAAGAATTTTAAAATCTCTTCCTTCAAGGTTAGGAATGGTGTGATCAAAGCCAAACACCACATAGCCTCCGAAACCACCAAGGCTGATCATGGTAGAATTGGAGCCTACAAGAGAAGCATTCGCTTTCTTGATCATATCTGATGCGGTATTGCCCTGATCATATTCCGGGATTTCATTCATGAACTGTCCTACAGCAGGGCGGAAATCAAAGACCTTAGAGATGTATCTGCTTAAGGTTCCTGTCTCTTTGGTCACTTTAATCTTTGAATGATAAACTTTAGCATCTGCGTTGTTTCCAATCTTTAATGTCAAAGGATAGGTAGCAGTACCGGCACTGATGAATTCCAGCTCTGATTTTTCGGAGATGACAGAATCATTAATACTCCAGGTAAGTTTTTCTGAAAGCTGAGTAGGAATAGTCAGTACTCTGAAACGTTCAATTGTATACACGGAATCCAGTCCTTTAAAGGGTTCTACGACAGGATCTGTGGGAGTAATCACCTCATCGTCATCATGTTTACATGAGGCAATCATTCCTGCAAAAAGGAGGGATAGAAATCCGAATGTTACATAATTAATAGTTTTTTTATTCATGTCTGTCAGTTTCATTATTTATATAAAAAAGCGAAATGGGCAGGGATATTTCCGCCTTCTGTTTTCCATTTGAAATGTCCGTTTTTATCAAAACAGTATACAAAGCCCATCGATACGTAGTTTCGGGCATCGGTTATATAGATATCTTCTGTGATTGGGTTTACTGTAATTCCGTAAGGTGTTTTAATAATGTTTTCATACTCCTTATCCATAATTTTGTTGGATATGATCTGCTCAGTTTTTACGTCGATTATTCCAAATGTTTTTTTGTAGGAATGGGTATTGTAATTGAATTCATTCCCATAGAAATAAAGTTTATCATTAACAATAGTCATTTCACTTACTGCCATGTGAAAATTCTTTTTGATTGTCCCTGTGGCAGCATCAATAAGATATAAATTGGAAGGAACATTATAATAGTCTCCTCGTGAACTCACATACAAATCGCCGTAATTGTCTTTTTTAAGGCGATGAAGATTGATCGCAACATCTATCTTTTTTGTTTCTGTAAATGTATTGAGATCGATCACGGAAATGGTTTTATCGTAATTGGGCACCATATATCCACCGGAGTTGGCCACGAAGAGCTTGTTTCCTACGATTTCCATCTCTTCAGGCTGATATCCTACCGTTACTTCACGTTGCACGGCAAGGGAGGCAGTATCAATTTCCACCACTTTCCCTTTTGGAGCCAGGGGATTAATATCAACCGGGCCGGCATAACTGCTTGCGTACGCTTTTCCATCTTTAAAGATTAAATATCTGCAGTTTTGCAGCTGAATAGATTTTATACGTCTGGCGGTTTTAGCATCCAGCACTTCAATTTTGTTGGAAACATTCACTACCACGTATAGTTTACTGCCATAAATTTTAATATCATTCCCTACGTCTCCTAATTCCTTTACGACATTCGGATTGATTTCCGCATAGATATTCCGAAAGTAAGTTCCTTTAGTATAGTCAAAAAAATCCAGGGTACATTTATTGCTTCCCATATTGCCCTCATTCAAAACATAAAACCCTTTGATCGCTGTATTTTCAGGAGGAGCAAGCCCGTCTACAACTTCCATAGGAATCACTATTTCATCGGTACGGCACGAGACAAGCATTATAAATACAAGAAAAAGAAGAAGAGAATTTAGTTTTTTCATAATGTGAAATTTAGAATGAGTTTAAAATTTCTTCCCGGCATCGGATAATTGATCACTACATCATAATACTGGTTGAATATATTATTCATCTCAAAGCTTACTTTAAACTGGTGATCTGCCCAATTAAATTTTTTCTGAACCGATAAATCATGGGTATACCAAGGCTGAACATAATTGTAAGGGATATTGTCCTGATTCACATCATATCTCTTACCTACATAGATTGTACTATAATTAAAACTCCAGCTTTTATAATCTGCCATCATGGTAAAAGATCCGCTGTGCCATGGCGTATAAGGAATCTGATCGCCATAGAAACTATCTCCAGGGGTAAACTGATCTCCGGGATTGGTAATATCCTTTGCCCTCTGATAGGTGTAGGCAAGCAATGGTTTAAGCTTCACCTTCCCCAGAATCATTTCTGCCTGTACGTTGACATCGGCACCAACAATCTCCACGAGTCCCAGGTTCATCATCAACCAACGGAACATACTTCCATTGGGGGCTGCGATAATTTTATCTTCTACTTTGTTGTAATATCCGTCTACTTTCGCATAGAAAGCTTTGAAGAAAGAATGATCATATTTTTTCTGGTACGTAAACCCAATATCATACTGGTTGGTAAATTCCGGCTTAAGGTAAGTATTTCCGATACTGGTATAATACAAATCATTAAATGTGGGAAGTCTGAAAATCCTTTTATAAAATGCTCTGAGGGTAAGCTCCGGAACAGCGGCCGGCTGGTAGCTCATAAAAACAGCAGGTGTCCATTCACTTCTGTCATCAGGTCTTTTATTTCGTTTTACTTCTTCAAAAGTAAATGTACCTAACAGGCTTCCCATAAATTTAAACCTGTTCCACTGAAATGTAGTGGCTAACGCAACCAATGAGGTGTAGCGGGTAGGGAAAGAAAAGTCATTCAGACCTTCAGCATCCAGATTGTTATACTGGAAATCGCCACTCAGGCTGACATCCCAATTGGAGTTGATAGAGTAAAGGTTTGAGGAAGAAACATAGACTTCTCTCTGGATATAAACATTATCCGAAGGTTTAAGGTATTCTGATTTTATGGTATCCAGAAAGCGGGTATAATCATAAGCAAATTTTGCTTTTAACTGTGTTTCAAACTTTGGAAATACCTTTTTTCTTACATGAGCCTGTACAAAATAATTTTCGTCAGATATTCTGGCTCCTCTGGCTCCAAACCTGTTATTAACAATAGAAGCGGGCATTCCGCGATTTGAAATATATCCGTAACCACGTACATTCCAGCTTCCGTTATTTAAAGTTCCGTTGACAGAAGTTTCAAAACGTTTGGCTTTGATATCAGAATCCTGTCTTTTGGCAATAGTATCATTAGCAACCTGTCCATTGGGATATTTCCGGCCATAATGATATTTGTAAATACCGTCACTCTGCATGAATTCACCACTAAAACTGGCAGAAATTCTTCGTGAAATCTTTTGCTCTAAACGAAAGGAAGGATTAAATAAATCTATAGAAGCACTTTTGGCCCTTATCACGAGGTTGGTCTTCCTGTTTCCCGTAAATACGGGAGTCTTCGGTTGCAAATAAATAGATCCCGATGAGCCGAAATCTTTTGCAGGCTGGAAGATTTCACTTTTCTGCCCGTTATATAAAGAAATTTCTTCCAGATCATCCAGAGAATACCTTCCAAGATCCACCAACCCATTCTGGGCATTCCCCAACTGAATCCCATCATAAAAAACACCGACGTGCTGGCTTCCCATACTTCGGATATTAATGGTTTTCAAACCACCCATTCCTCCATAATCTTTGATCTGGACACCTGAGAAATACCGTAAAGCATCAGCTACAGAATGACTGTTAAGTCTTTCCAGTTCTTCTCCCTGTAAGGTTTGTGCCGGAAGAATCTCTTTGTAGTTTTTTTGTAAATATTGACCGCCTTAATGGTTTTTCCTTTAATGCTGTCTTTTTTGCCGGTTTGGGAAAACAGGAATTGTGAAGTTAACACACATACGGTGAAAACAACTTTATGAAGTTGAGATGTATTCAGTTTTGCTACCATTAGCTCATTGGAATAATGATGACGCTAATGGATGTAAGAAAGCAACGACAAAGCACAGCGATCACTGTACAGTATCATTGTTGTCCTAGGCTTTATTCCACGAAAGCGTCAAACGTTTATTATTCTGGCAGGTCTTCTGACTTACTCCATTTTTGAAATCCTTCCCATTAAAAAACAGTGGATATATTCTTCAAAAACTTTGATGCGGAGCTTACAGCAGCGGGTCTGTTCCGGATTTTCACCGGATTCCCTTTTAAGAGCTTATTAAGGCTCACCAAATTCCGGCAAAGATAGAAAATTATTAACCAGATACAATGTTATACAGAACAAAATGATTATCAATGTATAAACAAAAGAAAATCCCACTACATTGTAGCGGGATTTCTGAATGGTCTGTACATTAATTTTTGATCTGGTTGTATCGTTTTCCGGAATCTGTCAATGATGGGCCAGGCGCTGTTATTTCTGTATAAATTCCCGGTCGCTCAATGTTTTCATAAACAAAATAAGATTGTTCTTCTCCTGTTCAGTTAATGGAATTCTATTTCCATTTTGTTTAAAAACAGGATCAAGATTTTCTGTATTTAAAACCCCTTTATCAAAATAATCGAGAACGGCCATTAATGTGGGAAACTGTCCAAAGCTTCCATACGGAGCCGTATATTCTATATTCCGTAAAGAAGGTACTCTGAAACTCATATAATCCGCTGCAATACCTGTAACTCTTGCCCTGCCTGCTTCATTGGTATCAGGATTCACAGGAAAACCGATGTTTCTGAAACTCTGATCAGTAAATAATTCTGTACTGTGACAGCTTGCACATTTTTGTTGAAACGTCTGGTAGCCCTGTGCTTCTTCTGCTGTAAATTTTTCACCTTCATTCCTTTTAACCTTATCGTATTTACTGTTGGCAGAAATCAAGGTGTACTCATATTGGGCAATACTTTTATAAATTCTTTCAGGCGTTATATCGCCATCCCCGAATGTCTTTGTAAATAAATCTTTGTACATCAGATCCTCTTTTATTTTCCCTATGACTTCCAGAATAGAAGAACCCATTTCTTCATGGGTGATGATCGGAATCAGAGGTTGTTTCTCCAATTGCAGTATATTACCGTCCCAATTATAAAACTTCATAAACATCATATTCTGAACTGCAGGAGCATTTCTGAGCCCTAGTCTGTTCTGAATACCGACGGCCTGTGCATTGTGATCTGCAAAGGCATTGGCCTGCATGTGGCAACTGGAACAGGAAATGGTATTGTCTGCACTCAGCCTTTTGTCATGAAATAGTTTTTCTCCCAGTTCCACTCCGTACATGGTAGGCTTATTAGCATTCACTGAACTGTTTAATTCAGGAAAACCAAAAGGAATCTTAAGTGATACTTCAGGATTATTGTAAGAAACAGGTTCATAGTAATCAGTATGACATGATATTACAAGTAAAAGTATCGCTAAAAAACCAAGTCCGTTTTTCATTGTTGTCATAGGTTAAAAAGGAAAAATCTAGTTTTCGACAGTAGTTACGGAAAACATTCCCGAAATGTCACTTGAACCGTTTCCTCCTAAATTATCAACAAATTTCACCATTTGATTGGCAGTGTGGATATTTGGAGTCGCATTACCGTCCATTCCGGTACCAGTGGTTAAGAGAATGGTGTTGGTTTTTCCGGTTAATAATTTATCAAAATCTGCTTTAATAGTGATTTTTGGAGCTTTAGCATCTACAACTGCTACTTTGGGAAGATCCAGAATAACTTCTCTGTAGGCATCTACTCCCTGTGTATAGTTTCCTTGGGTTCCTTTGATTGTACTTCCTGTGTGAATAGACAATTGTTTATGATCTGTCCCGTAAAATCCTTCAATTTTTGTAAAACGATATCCTGCTCCCCATTCCCACATCATTTGAGTATCATTGGAACCGGCCATCGCATAGAACTTGGGAAATTTCACCTGGTCCAGCACATTTATTTCTTTTTTAACCCCAAGACCGAGCTTAATCTTTTTATATTCTCCCGCAGGAATGTTACTCAGCAGGTAACGAAGTGTTTCGGGTTTAGACTGATCTACTACGGTAGCTCCCTGGTCAAGATCATTAATGTGATAGGGAATTTCATCACCATTGGCTTTGATAAGTCGGATATTACTGATGACATATTTCAATTCCGAGAACTGATGCACCTGTCCTTCCGCAGAAATGTTTACGGTAGCTTTACCTGAGGTGGCATCTCCCAGCACAATCGTCTGGCTCTTGAATGTATTATTGAATTCCAGGGTGACATTATTGGCGACAGGATTATCATCGCTGTTCTGACAAGAAGTTAATCCTAAGGTAAAAGCTGATAATAAAAGGTATTTTTTTAAATGTTGCATTGTTGTAAATTTTAATGTTGTTATTTTATAGTAATAGGACCAAATCCTTGTTTTTGCTTAAAAGCTGAATTTTAAAGCCGTGAAAACATTACGTCCCATCCTTGGAATATTTCCCCAATCTGCGTAGGTACTGTAATATTTGTTTAAAAGATTTTCGGCTCCCACCTGGAGAACGGTTTTAAATTGTTTGATTCTGAAAGTATAGTCCACCGAAACATTCCATACGGTAAACGCCGGGGTCTCATCTTCTCCATATTCCGGGCTGTAATTCATCTGGAGAAAATCTCCGTTTACAGACGTCTGAAATCCCAAATTACGGTGCATAAAATGGAGAGAGGTCAGATAGCTCAGCGGGCGGATGAATGGCAGGTTTTTCCCTTTATCATCCTTACCTCTTGCATACGTTAATGTTCCTTTCCAATGTAAATCAGGGGTAATAGTATATGCAGTATTCAGGGACAAATTAACGAGGGTCGCATGATCCAGAGAAGTGTAGGCTTTCACGCCCACCGACTGATAGTTCATCGGACTTCCCAAACTTAAAATCCTTCCGATGATGTAATTCTGAATATAAAAATAGTTCACCTTCGCTTCAATACTCAGTTTATCAGTTTTAAAACCTGCACTGGCATTGCTTTCATAGGAAACTTCATTTTTTAAGTCAGGATTTCCGATATAATCATAACGGTCAAAACTGTTGTAGATATAATATCCATATCCCTCCGAAACTGAAGGAGCTCTATGACCATATCCCGTTCCTACAGAGAAATTAAACTGATCTACATTGAGCTGATATCCAGCATGTAAAGCAGGCAGAATCCTCGTTTTCTGCTGTGGTGCTCCCGGATGAAAAATCCAGTTGAATTCCGCATACTTCGATTGATTATAATTCAGGCCCAGCGATCCGCCAAAATTGAGTCGGCTATTCTCAGAAATATCCCATACATTATTCATGGAAAGCCCTATAAACCGTGTCGTCACCCAGGGCCAGGAGTAAGCAAACATTGTTCTCCTGCTCCGGTCCTGCGGATACATCCTCATTTCGGCAATCGAAACATTATGATACGCATTAAGCTGAAGTTCGGAGGCATATCTTTCCTTCTTTACATTCACCGTAGAAACGAGCCCGTACGTCGTGCTCCAGCCTGGCATATCCATATGAACAAGATTTTCCGGTCGGTTGCTATCGTCCATATAATGTTCTATGGTATTGAAATAGATTTTAGTATCCCACGATTTGATCAGGCTTTCTTTATACAATTGTTTATAAGAAGCTGAGGTAATCATAGCACGGGAAAGCCATAAATCCATGGGCAATGCAGGAAATCCTACATTTTTTGCCATATCAAAAATAGCATCAACGCGTAGGTAAGATAAAGGACCTGTTTTATAGGCAACTCCTAATCCGGTATTGAATTTGGTAAATTGAGAATGTTTTACTTCATCACCATTTCCATTATCATAATTCCCTGCTTTCCGGTAAGAAATGCTTCCATCAATCACAAATCTATTCCCTGAATAGGATACAGATCCCAGATTAAAAGCCTGTTTATTGTTAAACTCAAAACCTGTCTGGTAGGCACCACCCCATTTTTTTTCAAGACCGAAAGGAGTGCTTTTCCTTTTCAGGTCAATACTTCCGGCAATAGTTGCTCCATGCATGCTTCCTTGCTGTCCTGATTTTATATCAATAGAAGAAAGATTGTTGCTCTCCAGATAAGAGGTAACCGGATCCATTTTATCTGTACATGCCCCGAAAATATGCATCCCGTCAATCGTCACTGTAGAACGTTCCGTACTCATATTATTCAGTAAGGGTTCCCAGGCATAGGCTCCCCGTTTGATAAAACTTATCTTATCGGAAGATGCCAGAAATTCATCCACTGAAACAGCCATTTTCATTTTTGTTTCAATTTTCTTTTGATCCCCTTTTACTTTTATTTCATCCAAAAGGGCAATACTGTCTTTGCTTACCGGTCTGTGCTGTGCATTGAGCAACATACCCAAAAAGACAAAAATAAGTCCTGATTGTTTCATGAAATTAGAATAAAGTATCGATAAAAAGTTCACTTTTCGCCCCTTCAACACCGGGCGTAAAATCGGTAGAAACCTTAGTTCCTTTAATGATTTTCCCGTTCTGGTTCAGCATAATGAAGTTTAATGTCCAGTTTCCGGTCATCGTATAATTGACCACTCCATGATACAAACCGTCATTTCCCTGGATCAAATCTTTATTATTCGGTGATGAGTGATTTCCCATTGAAGGCTCCGGCATTCTTGGATCTAGCAGCAATGTGTAGCCACTTACCTCGCTGTATGAAAATTGCGCCGGATCCGGAAAACTTCCTTCTGAAGCGGTAGGTTGATTGTATTTATAAATTCCGACAACCAGTTTGTTTTCTGCGACCTGTGGTTTTTGAGGGGATACAAGCGCAATAAAATATTGTTCTCCGTCATTCCCTGTAAATGAAGTCATATTGAGGTTTTTATTAGGTTGCTCCTGCACGGTCACTTCTTTATCTATCGTATAAGTCTTTTGATTCACGGTAAAACTCATATATAACTTCCAGGTTCTTCCTGCATTGCTTGTACTGGTAAACACAGAGTATCCGGTAAAATATTGACCACCGGCCTGGCTGTTCAGAGAAGACCGATGAGGACATGAGGTCTTGTTTCCGTTGCCATTAGTCATCACAGGTAAAAATGTGATGTCTGATACACTGGCATTCTCCTTGGTCTGGGCATTGCGAATCTTCACACGGATTTCATTATACCCCTGATAGAATGTTCCGTTCAATGCTTCAATGCTTATCGTATAATCTTCTTTGGTAATGGCAGCGGCTTCCTTAAATTCATAATGTTCAGGAACAGCTGTGTTGATTTCATCTTCATAATTTGTTTTGTCGAGAGTACAGGAAACGACCGTCAACAGTAGACCCATTATGAAAAATTGATACATTTTCATTGTTGATTTTTAAATTAAATGGATTTGATTTTTTCACCACAAAAGGCACAAAAGCTGTATAACAGGTAAGTTACTATAAAGCCTGTCAGTAAACGGTTGAGATGCACACGTGTGAATTTTGAAAAATCAGATATTTTCAAAATTTGTGAACATTCTACCCACGACATTTTACTTACTTACAAATTCTAAGTAAACTTTTGAAACTTTTGCAGTTCAATTTCTATAAGTGAATTGTTGAAATTTAAAAAACCGGTGGTTTGAAAATGTGTTTCAGAAACAGAAAAGAATAGTCTGTTTTGTAAATGAAGGTACCTTTGAAAAATAGAATTTTTTCAGTAATGGCCACCTTTGTAATATCAGGAAGAATATAGATATCGAGAATTTTCTGTCCTGAATTTTTTATTTTGTTAAATGGTGTAGATTCTGGATCGCTGTTTGCTTTTGCCAACTCTTTGCCAAGGTAACATTTCCCGTTACAATGCAGCTCCGGTTTGCTCTTATTGACACAGAGACTATTGACAATATAATCATAATTTACAGCATACTCAGCCAGTGGTATCAGAGGTCTGAACACCATATAACAGGTAAAGAGTATGCTGTAAAATAATTTCATAAGGTTTATTTCTTGCTTAAGGCATCGTCATATCTTTTGCTTACTTCTTTCCAGTTCAGCACATTCCAGATCGCCGAAAGATAATCCGCTCTTTTATTCTGGTATTTAAGATAATAGGCATGCTCCCAGACATCAATTCCTAAAATAGGAGTTCCTTTCTCTTCCACGATATCCATCAACGGGTTATCCTGGTTAGGAGTTGATGAAACGAATAGTTTTCCGTTTTTATCCACAGAAAGCCATGCCCATCCTGAACCGAAACGGTCTGCGCCTGCCTTGCTCATTTTTTTCTTTAAAAGCATCAAGACTACCAAAAGTTTCATTAATAGCCTTAGCTAATTTTGCAGAAGGCTGGGTATTTTTTTCAGGAGTTAAGATCGTCCAGAAAAGCTCATGATTGTAGTGTCCGCCGGCATTATTTCTAACCGCAGGACTCAGCTTTGACGTTTCAGAAAGAATCTGAAGCAAAGTTTGTTTCTCCTGGGGAGTTCCTGCGATCGCCTTATTCAAATTGGCAGCATAAGCAGCTCCGTGTTTTGAATAGTGAATCTCCATCGTTTGTGCATCGATAGAACCTTCCAACGCATTATAAGCGTATGGCAAAGGGGTTTGCTTAAATTGGGCAAAGGTAAACTGAGCCGCTAAAACTGCACCTAGAGCAGCTATTTTTAAAATCTTCATAACGTTTTGTTGTATGGTTAAACAATATTATTCTGCGGGTGAGGCATGAAGCTCGAAGACGGAACACATGTACATCTTTTTTATCTCGTTAAATGAAACCAAGTCACTATAATTCCTTTGATGAACGATCAATACCTCCGTCTTCCCTCTTCCTTTGTTCCTACTCTTACTTCAATAATTTTTTAATATCCTCAATCAGAATTTCGCGATCAGGATGATACTTCCCATTCAGTTTGGGAGTTTTTCCTTCCGGATCATCATAATTCAGTCCAGAGTAGTACAATATAGGCATATTATCTTTATTGTATCTGCATCGGATATTCCCTTCCTGATCTACCAGAGCAATCATGCCACTATGATTAAGGCTTTCCCCTTCATCTTCCTGATCTCCGACGTAGATATTAAATTTATCGGCAAGATTTCCGATATACGTTCTGTCTCCTGTCAGAAAGTGCCAGTTGGGAGATGTGGCTCCAATTCTTTTGGCATGTTCTTGTAAAGCTGCAGGAGTATCATTTTCAGGATCAATACTGATAGAGATAATACCAAAATCCGGATTGTTAATCTGATTCTGAACGGCCTTCATATTGGTATTCATAACGGGGCATATCGTAGGGCATTTGCTAAAGAAAAACTCTACCAGATATACTTTCCCCAGCATATCCCTATTGGTTATTTTTTTATTATTCTGATCTGTAAGTTCAAAATCGGGGACTTTCATTACCGTATAGAGGTTTTTCTCAAAATAGCTCATTCCTACTCCAATCCCCAGGAAAAGTAAGGCAATAACCGCAATAGGAATTATGATTTTAGTTTTATTATTATTTGGCTTACTTTTGGGCATAGCTCTCAGGATTTTTTTTGAATTCGTCTTTACAGTAAGAACTACAGAAGCCGTAAGTTTTATTTTTATAGACTGCTGTATCTTTAAGGAAGTTTGCCGTTTTCATATGACAGATCGGATCTTCTTCATTCACCACCTGTACATTCTTCATATTTTCCTTTGAAGAAGCCATATGGGATTTATGCTTTACCTGCGGTGTTTCTTTCGCGCAGGAAAACAGGGATATTGACAGTACAACTGCCAAAATAATAGGTGATTTCATTTTGATATTACAATTGAAATTAATGATACTGTTAGATAAAATATACATCGCGCTTAAACCAAGTTGGCTATTGAGTAAGATCAGAATGTTACCTGTAGGCATATCCGGACCGATCCAAAAGAACTAAAAACTTAGTTTTAATTACATGTTTTAAACTAACGGAGGATGGAATACGCGGGAAAAGTATTCTGTAGTATGAGAGTCAGAATAATTGGAGTCTGTTATTTTTATCCGGGACCCCATTTCGTCTTTATCTGTAAAGGAAAATATGTCGTGAGAAAGAAACACATCTAATCCTGCAATCTTGATATTTTGAGAGCCGGTGGATTGTTTTTCTGTCTTTGCCAGTTCTTTTTCCACATAGCATTTCCCTTTACAGGTAGACTGCGGAATATTCCTGTTCTCACAAAGATTCTTTACAATATAGTCATAGTTGACGGCATAATTTACCAGTGGCAACACGGGGCGTACTGCAACAGTGAAAATAATAAATATGGAAATTAATAACCTCAACGATAGATTCTGTGTTACAAATATACTACTTCAAAATTGTTTTCCGCTTCATTCATGATGAATGTCATTGATGTTTTTTAATGTCCTCTTTTGATAAAGCTGTAATTAAACTGTTACCTATAAAAATAACAAAACTGTATCTGTCACCAAATTGATATTATTGCGACCTTTGAATACAAGACCTTACCGTGATCAAATAAGAACGGCGACTGCTGAAGATACACAGCAAATTGCATTGTTGGAAAGCGTAAGTTTTACAGAAATATGTCCCAATCCTCAGATAGAAGGTGTTTGGTTTCTCTATCAAAAAAATTAGTTTCTTTTATACAATTTAATCTTGTTAATAAAAGCTCTGTTGAACAGCATCAGCAGAGCTTTTTCTTTATCACTTATGTTTTTGGGGACGCACAAAGACAAGTCAAAACAATATTGAGAAAATTAAAAGCCTATGTGGTAAAAATTGATGGTATCACATAGGCACATAGATGCTATTCGTGAATTCGTGGCATAAAAAAGCTCCACTGAACAGTATTCAGCAGAGCTTTTTCAATATAATTTAGTCGTATGTTTATTATTTCCTGCAATTAATCTGCCATCTTTATTTTCTGCCTTTTTGGCTACTTAGAACTTCATTCTCTGAATTCTTACTGCATTTAAAATCGCTAAAAGCGCCACACCAACATCCGCAAACACTGCCTCCCACATGGTGGCAAGACCTCCGGCTCCCAGAACCAACACTACTGCTTTTACGGCAAAAGCTAAAATAATATTCTGCCAAACGATTTTTTTAGTCTGTTTACCGATATTGATGGCCATTGGGATTTTACTTGGTTTATCATCCTGAATCACTACGTCGGCAGTTTCAATGGTAGCATCACTTCCTAAACCGCCCATGGCAATTCCTACATCACTTAAAGCGACTACCGGCGCATCATTCACACCATCTCCAACGAAAGCTACGGTCTGGTTTTTGGTTTTGATTTCTTTTACTTTATTCACTTTATCTTCCGGTAAAAGATCTCCGAACGCATTATCAATACCCAGCTGGTCTGCCACATATTTTACTACAGTGCTCTTGTCACCACTCAGCATGGTAGCCTTTACATTCATCTTATGCAGATTATCCACCGTTATTTTTGCATCTTCTTTGATACTGTCTGCAATGGTAATGTATCCTGCGAATTTTTTATCGTAGGCCACAGCAATGACAGTATATACAATATTGGCATGATTAATATCATAGCTGATATTGAATTTGTCCATTAATTTAAAGTTCCCGACTAAAAGTTCTTTCCCGTTAACGGTAGCTTTCAGTCCATGGCCAGCTATTTCTTCCACATTTTCCAATGGGATGGAATAGTTGATATCTCCTACATAATTATGTATGGCTGTTGCCACAGGGTGGGTACTTTTGCTTTCAAGAACATTCACCAGCTGAAGGATTTCATCTTTATTAAATTCAGGAGCAATGGTTACTTCCTGAACTTTGAAGACCCCTTCTGTCATGGTTCCGGTCTTGTCCATCACGACATTCTGAATTTCTGCAATGGCGTCCAGGAAATTACTTCCTTTAAACAGAATACCATTTCGGCTGGCAGCTCCGATTCCTCCAAAATATCCTAACGGGATGGAAATTACCAATGCACAAGGGCAAGAAATTACCAGGAAGATCAATGCTCTGTATAACCAATCTCTGAATTGATAATCACTGACAAAGAAATACGGTAATAAACAGATTCCGATAGCAAGCATCACAACAATGGGTGTATATACCTTTGCAAATTTTCTGATAAATAATTCTGTAGGAGCTTTTTGGGCTGTTGCGTTCTGAACCAGTTCTAATATTTTACTTAATTTACTGTCTTCATAGGCTGTGGTAATCTTCACAAGGGCAATACTGTTCATATTGATCATCCCTGCGAGTACTGCTTCGCCTTTATTTTTGGTGTCAGGCTTACTTTCACCGGTCAATGCAGCCGTGTTAAATGAGGCTGAATCTGAAAGCAGTTCTCCGTCCAGCGCAAGTTTTTCACCTGGTTTCAGCTGGATGGTATCTCCTATTCCGGCTTCTTTTGCTTTAATCGTTTTAGGCTGGTTGTTTTCGATAATTGTTACCTCATCGGGACGCTGATCAAGCAATGCTTTTATATTTCCTTTTGCTCTGGAAACTGCCATAGTCTGGAAGACTTCTCCTACGGCATAGAAAAGCATTACCGCTACTCCTTCAGGATATTCTCCGATAATAAAAGCGCCAATGGTAGCAATACTCATCAAAAAGAATTCTGAAAAGACATCTCCTTTGATAATACTTTTATAAGCATCTTTCAATACGGGAAGACCTACAGGAATGTAAGCCGCCAAATACCATACTAAACGTACCCAACCTGCAAACCATGAAGGTTTTATATAATTATCAAAAGCAATTCCTATCAACAGAAGCGCAAAGGATATAATCGCCGGGAGAAACATCTGAAAAACAGTCTGATCTCCTGAATCATGAGAGTGATCATGACCGTCATGGTCGTGTCCGTCTCCTTCTGAATGATTATGTTGGTGTCCTTTTGTATCTGGTTTTTCCGGGGTTGTACTACAGCATTTTTCCATAAGTGATATTTTTATACAAATTTAAAGGTGAGACTGATGCAATGCTATTGCAAACTTTCAAGACAATTTTCACAGATTCCTTTGGCAAAGAGCCTTACTTCGTCGATTCTGAAGTTGGTCTGTATGTTTTCGGGAAAAGAAATATCTTCTTTACAAGTGGTTTGCTTACATATTTTACAATAGAAATGCAGATGCCAGTCTTTGTGTGTGTTTTCATCACAATCATCTTCACACAATTTGTATTTTGTGGTGGTATTTTCCTGGATACTGTGAACAATACCTTTTTCTTCGAATGTTTTTAAGGTCCTGTAAATCGTAATTCTGTCCGCATTATCAAAGTGATTTTCTATTTCAGAAAGAGACATGGCTGCATCCTGAGAGCTTAGAAAATCATACACCAGAATCCTCATACTTGTAGGTTTGGTGTTTTTATCAATGAGTTTGCTTTCGATATCTTTTTTCATTGTAACCATTTAATTTTTACAGATGAACTTCATTTTCTTGATATCCTTCCTCTTCAATCTGAAAAGTGGTATGGCTGATCTTGAAATTTTTAGTCGTCTGATCTGTTAATGTTTTTAATAATTGATTCTGGGCATAAGCTTCATCCTTTACAATGTGAGCACTCATAGCATTCACGCTTGAAGTAAGAGACCATACATGCAGATCGTGAACATCTTTTACCCCGGGAGTTTTCTCCAGGGAATTGTGAAGTTCCTGAATATTGACATCTTTCGGTGTTCCTTCGAGTAAAACATGCACGGCTTCCATCAGCAATTTCCATGTTCTGGGGAAAATCAATAATCCGATCGCTGCTGAAATCAAAGGATCGGCATAATACCAACCTGTAGTCAGCATAATGACTCCTGCGATCATTACTCCAACAGAAGTCAGCATATCAGAAAGAACTTCGAAATAAGCCCCTTTCATATTCAGGCTGGCTTCGGAATCTTTTCTCAGAATCATTAAACCAACAATATTGACTATTAATCCGATTCCTGCCACAATCAGCATCGATGTACTTTGTACTTCCGGCGGATCCTGAAAACGTTTGTAGGCTTCCACTAAAACATATACTGAGATTCCCAACAAGACAACGGCATTGATCACTGCTGCCAATATTTCAGTCCGGTAATATCCGTATGTCTTTGAGGGATCTGCTTTTCTTTCCCCGATTTTTATAGCAATAAATGCTAAAAGCAGTCCTACCACATCCGTCAACATGTGCGCGGCATCTGCTAATAAAGCAAGACTATTGGTAACAATTCCTCCGATTACCTCAGCAATGAGGTAAGTACCGCTTAAGGCAAGTACAATCAGCAGGTTTTTTTTGTGTTTGCTGGCTGCAGAGACTGTCTGTATTTGTGTTTTTACTTTTTCCATAATATGAGTATGGTTTTTAATTACATTTCATAATACAATGTATTTTCTTTTTTTAGAGGAACATTTTGCTCACCTGTCATTTGTCTGATATTGATTTCAATGGTTTGCGCCAAAGAAGTCATCGGGGTATCCACGGGGGTATTTTCAAATGGATCCTGCATTATGATCGATGTTTTTTCAATAGCAATGAATACAATCGGAATCAGGAAAGTAATTCCTATTTCTATTGCGAGCTGTGAATCATCCAGTCCGAAAGGAAGGATTGCGGCAAAAACATAGATCAAAATATGAACTAAGACACTGTAAGATCTTGGGAAAACAGTATTTTTCAGTCTCTCACATTTTCCCATACTGTCGCAGAGCCTGGTGATCATATCGTTCAGCTGCATTTGTTGAAAATCTGTTAAGCCCTTTGATACCGCAACCTCTTTCAATTGTTTGGAATGCGCATCCAACAGAGCGTTAGGAATATTGAGAGCACTGATAGTATTCTTTTTAAGATATTCCTGTACCTTTTCTGAAAAAGGCTGTTTTCTTAAGGATTCTCCCAGAGCATAAGTCCAGATAATCTGTCTTTCCGCAAAGTCTTTAATAGTTTTATCTTCTCCTGCCGGCATAAACTGTATGACCAATCTTACCAAAGAGCGGGAATCATTGACAATTGCTCCCCAGACTGTTCTGGCTTCCCACCATCTCTCATATGACTGCGAAGTCCTGAACGCGAGAAGAAGTGACACGGCCGTTCCCAGCAGTGCCGGAATATTTAATGGAAGAGAAATTTTCCTGAACCATGGAAGCATATCTAAAAGCCCTATGGCTACTGCAAATATCCCGATGAACAAAATCTGAGATTGTATTCCGCGAAGGAAATACCCGATTGATATTCTTTTGTTTAATAGCATAGTAGAATCGTTTATTAAATACTGTAAGATAATCTTTACTTCCTACCAGCCCGTTTTATACTTCAATCAACTATTTGGTAAACAGTTCTAATTTAAGGATAAAATCTGATATTGAGCTGATTCAGATCACATTCATTACGACTTATTCATGTTCACCTGAATTGACAAGTTTGGCATTGACAAAAAAGGCACCTTTCACCACAATTTTTGCATCAGCAGGAATCTCACCGATAGGTGTAATAGCTGTATATCCCATATCTGAAGTTCCTTTCACCACTTCTATTTTTTCAAAATTGGTCGTTTTAGGATGAGGTTTTCCTTTTTCCTCATGTTCTTCTTCCGGTTTTTTATCGGTTTGAACAAAAACATAATATTTGCTGTCTGCTTCTACAATGGCAGAAGTAGGAACGGCCGGCGTTGTTGTTTTATCGAGGCTTACGATACCTGTGATATTCATTCCGTCTATCAATCCTGCTTTATTGCCGATCACTTCACAGTGCATCGAAATGGTTTTGCTTTCATTTTCAAATGAGGATCCTATACTGTAAATCCTTGCATCATATTCCGTTTCTGGATTATTTGTCAGATTAAAATGAACAATTTGCCCCACTCTCATCTTTGGAAGGTCTTTTTCAAAAACCTGAAGATCCAGGTGAATGGAACCATTGTCAATCACTGTAGCTACAGGGGACGAGATATCCACATAACTTCCGATCTGTGCCGTGATTCCGCTCACGGTTCCGCTGATTGGAGAAGTAATCACCAGTCCGGACCTCATATTTCCGTTATTCACACTACCCGGGCTTATCCCCATCATCTGAAGTTGTTTTAAAAGGGAAGCTCTTTTGGTTCTCAGAGTTCGCAATTCGGCGTCGGCGCTTTGTAGATTTTTCTTCGCACCCGCATCATTGTCAAAAAGTTCTCTTTGTCTTCTGAACTCCTGCTCTGCATAGGTTATTCTGCTGTTGGTAGTCAGATAATCTTCCTGAAGCTGAATGTATTCAGGATTGGCAATGGTGGCGATTACCTGTCCTTTTTTTACAATACTTCCTACCTGTATATTTAGGGTTTTTATAATTCCTCCGTACAGAGAAGTAATGGTTGCTTTATTATTGTTAGGAACACTTAATAAACCGTTTGCTTTGATGGTGGATGTCAGTTCTTTCATTTCCACAGGTCCCAAAGCTACTCCTACTGATTTCATTTGTTCTTCTGTTAACGCAGCGATGGTTGCCGGAGCTTCTTCTTTTGCAGCTTGCTTCTGTTCGGTCTTTTCCGGAGTTTTTTCAGCGGCCTTTTCTGTTGAGGCCTCCTTTTTTCCACAGCTTACAATAAAGAGCGAAACAAGAGCAAGGGATATGATATTATATTTGAGTTTCATATGCAAATATTTATTTTTATAAGGTCGTATGATGCCGCTGCTTTCATCGGGTGATACGAAGATGTTTTGAGCAGCGTTTTCATAATTATTTATTAATGATTGAATTAATAGTTACTACAGCCAGATTGACTTGCTGGATCGATTCCAGGTATTTTAACTGAATATTGGTTGCCGTCTGCAAAGCAAAAAGATATTCTACGTACGATATTTCTCCCGTTTTATATCCCAGCTGAGCTGCTTTCACAATTTTATCAGCATTAGGGATAGCCTGATTGGTATAATAATCATACTGCTGGATGTCCTGCTGATACTGGCTGAATGCATTTTCCAACTGAGTGGTAAGCTGCTTCTTCTGCATGGCTGCATTTGTTTCAGCTACCTGTTTTTCGTATTCCAGCGATTGGATTCTCGCCTTGGTCGCTCCGAACGTCAACGGAATAGAAACTCCCACTGTAGCAGCACTGAACCGATTTCCGGATCCATAATATCTTTCCTGCCCGTTGACAGTCTGAAAACCGATCAATGACTGGTTTGTATATCCCAAACTGAAATCAGGTAATCCCATAGATTTCTCCACCTTTTTATTCTTCTCGGCAATTTCCATATCCTGGTAAAAAGCCTTTACTAACGGGTTGTTAGCAACAACGGCACTATCAAGGACATTTTCTGCTTTCAGAGGCTCATAATTCTGATTAAAAGGAACTTCAAAATCTTCTGAAGTATTTAAAACTGTTTTTAAATTTTTATAGGCATTATTTAAATACACTTCATTCTGTCTTAATAACAGATCAATCTCTCCTTTTTGTGTTTCTGCCGTGTTTATCTCAATTTTTTTAATATCACCTGCTTTAAATCTCACCGTTGCAATTCTGATAAAGTCTTCATACACTTTGTCCAGACTTGACAGCTGCGCTTTATTATACTGAAGATATTCAATTTGATAATAGTAAGTCCTGACCTGTCTGATCAATTCATTGGCTGTTATTTCCTTATCAATCTGTCTGCTTTTAATATTCTCATTGATCAGTTCCTTTTTTGCTTTAAATAATGTCGGAAAAGGAATGCTTTGAGAGATCGCAAAAGACTGATCGAAATTACGACTGTTGTATTGTCCCAACTGCGTTTCAAAACTTAATTTGGGAAGTTCTTTGGCAGTAGGCCGTAATGCTTCAGCTGATTTTATACTTAGATCTTTTGATTTTAAAGTTAAGTTATTATCTACTGCCATCTGTACAGCCTGCTCTACGGACATTGGCTTAGACTGAGCTTTAAAAGTCTGCCCCAGCATCATCAGTCCTAAAACAAGAACAATGGTAAAAGTTCCTGTGTTATTGCTTTTTCTTTTCAAAATCTTTGTGTTAAAAATAATATACAGCATCGGTAAAACAAATAGTGTAAGGAATGTTGCGGATACCAGACCACCGATTACCACTGTTGCCAAAGGTTTTTGAACCTCGGCCCCTGCTCCGGTGGAGATAGCCATTGGCAAAAATCCTAATGAAGCTACTGTAGCGGTCATCAAAACCGGTCTTAACCTGCTTTTTGTTCCTTCATATACCCTTTTCAGAAGGTCTTTTTCGCCTTCTTTTTCAAGCTGGTTAAATGTTCCTATCAATACAATCCCGTTCAGTACGGCAACTCCAAAGAGGGCAATAAATCCGATTCCGGCACTGATACTGAATGGCATATCTCTCAGCAGAAGAGCAAACACTCCTCCGATAGCACTCATCGGAATCGCTGTAAAGATCAAACCGGCCTGCTTAAATGAGCGGAATGTAAAATACAGCAACATAAAAATCAGAAGCAATGATACGGGAACGGCAATCATCAAACGCTTGCTTGCTTCCTGTAAGTTTTCAAACTGTCCGCCATAGGTAAAATAATACCCTGAAGGTAATTTGACCTCTTTGTCCAGTTTTGCCTGAATATCTTTTACCACGCTTTCCACGTCACGTCCTTTTACGTTAAACCCGATTACAATTCTACGTTTCCCCAATTCACGGCTGATCTGTGCAGGGCCCAGTTTATAGCTGACATTGGCTACCTGTGATAATGGGATCTGGGCTCCTGTAGCAGTGGTAATCATTAAATTATTAACATCGGAAATATCTGACCTGTGAAGGCTGTCCAGACGAACCACTAAATCAAAACGTCTTTCATTTTCAAAAACCTGTCCGGCCGCTTTTCCGGCGAATGCTGTACTTACGGCATTGTTAACATCTTCGATATTTAATCCGTAATTGGCAATTCTTGTTCTGTCGTATTGTACGTTGATTTGAGGTAACCCACTCACCCTTTCAATCTGAGGCGCAGTGGCACCATCTACCGACTGAATCACTTTTCCTACTTTATCAGCATATACTGCCAGTGAATCCAGGTTTTCACCAAAAATCTTCACGGCTACATCCTGTCTGATCCCTGTCATCAATTCATTGAATCGCATCTGGATCGGCTGGTTTTTTTCAAAAAATACTCCCGGAATTGTTTCTAACTTTTCGCTGATCTCATCGGCGAGTTCGTTGTATGATTTTTTGCTTTTCCATTCACTTTGCGGTTTTAATACCACAATCATATCAGTAGCCTCTGGTGGCATCGGGTCGGTAGGCACTTCAGCTGAACCTGTTTTACCTACCACCATTTTCACCTCATCAAACTGCTTGATGATCCTTGAAGCCTGCATCGAGGTTTCTATACTCTGACTCAGTGAGCTACCCTGCGGCAAAATACAGTGAAATGCAAAATCACCTTCCTGCAGCTGCGGAATAAATTCTCCCCCCATCCCTTTAAAGATGAAAGCAGCTACAATAAAAATCGCAACGGTTGCGGAAACAATAATATATTTTATTCTGATCGCTTTTTGTAATAATGGCTGGTATACTTTCTGAATTGCGTTCATCATTTTATCGGAAAGAGTCTCCTTGTGCGAAATCTTTTTAGATAAAAACAGGGCGCTCATCATCGGAATGTAGGTGATTGACAAAATAGTTGCTCCAATGATGGCAAAACCTACCGTCTTAGCCATCGGCGTGAACATTTTTCCCTCTACACCCGCTAAAGTAAGGATCGGAACATACACAATAAGAATGATAATCTGGCCGAATATAGCACTATTCATCATTTTTGAGGCTGCGGTTCCTACTTCCTGATCCATTTGAACCTGGGTCAGCACTCCTTTATTTTTATTGTGTAACAAATGCAGAGTGGCCTCAACAATAATAACGGCTCCATCTACAATAAGGCCAAAGTCTATGGCTCCTAAGCTCATCAGGTTGGCACTTACCCCAAAAACATTCATCATTCCCAACGCAAATAAGAGCGAAAGCGGAATGGCGGAGGCTACGATAAGTCCTGCTCTCAGATTCCCAAGAAAGACCACAAGAACGAAAATCACGATCAAAGCTCCTTCCATCAGGTTTTTTTCAACAGTACTGATGGCTCTGCTTACCAAATCTGTTCTGTCCAGGAATGGCTCTATCACCACGTCATCCGGAAGAGATTTCTGAATGGTAGGGATCTTAGCTTTTACATTTTCTACGACCTCATTACTGTTGGCTCCTTTCAGCATCATCACGACTCCTCCTACCGCATCTACCTTTCCGTTATATGTTAATGCTCCATAACGAACAGCGCTTCCAAGACGCACATCTGCAACATCTTTTACAAAAATAGGAACACTCCCTGTTTCGTTTTTTACGGCTATATTTTTTATATCTTCCAGAGAGGATACCAGTCCGATACCACGGATAAAGTAAGCATTGGGCTTTTTATCAATATAGGCCCCTCCGGTATTCTGATTATTTTTTTCAAGTGCTGTAAACAAGTCGCTAATACTGATTCCCATCGCTTTCAATCGGTTGGGATCAATAGCTACTTCATATTGTTTTAACTCGCCTCCGAAACTGTTGATCTCAGCTACGCCCGGTGTTCCGTTGAGCTGTCTTCTGACAATCCAGTCCTGCATGGTACGGAGTTCTTTGGCATTGTATTTTTTCTCACTTCCTTTTTTAGGGTGAAGGATGTACTGGTATACTTCGCCCAAACCTGTACTTACAGGAGCAAGTTCAGGAGTTCCAACGCCTTTGGGAATTTCTTCCACTGCATTTTTTAATTGTTCGCTGATCAGCTGTCTTGCAAAGTAAACATCAACCTCTTCTTTGAATACTACGGTAATTACGGAAAGTCCAAACCTGGAGATACTTCTTGTTTCCTGAATGCCGGGAACATTGGCGATACTTTGCTCTATCGGAAAAGTTACCAACTGCTCTACTTCCTGTCCTGCCAATGTAGGGCATACGGTAATGATCTGAACCTGATTATTGGTGATATCCGGTACAGCATCTATAGGAAGTTTGGTAGCGCTCCAGACTCCCCAGATGATCCAGATTAAGGTCATGAGACCTATGATCACCTTATTTTTAATACTAAATTTTATTATTTTATCTAACACGATCTATATTTAATTTTTATTGAAAATAAATGCATACAGTAGAAAATACTGCAGCAAAAATATCCTGAAAAGCTCTGCAATGATATTGCAAAGTTTCATACTGTTCAGAAAGCTAACTTTCTAAAGGTCAATAAAAATTAAATTTTGGGAGGTTGCCAGATAGGATCGTATACCTGGTAGGCGAAATCGTTTTTACGAAATAGGATTTTCTTGGAGAAATAAGCTTGAATCGGTTCCGGAATTTCTAACAGAGGATCCATTTTAAATACAGAAACTGCAATCTGGCAGCAGCTGCATGCACAAAGTGGCGAACAGATATCTCCTTTTTCTGTTGAATGAACACCATGAACAGTTAAAGATATTTTCTTATTTCCAGAATCTAAAGGATGAGATACATCTTCACATGGCATTAATGCTAATGCCATGAAATAAATTGCGAGTATCCATCTTAAAAGATTCATTGCTACAAAGGTAAAGTTTTTTTCTAAAAAAAACCATCATTCATCTTATGCTTCTCATTATACGTCAAAAAACCAATTATCATCCCCTATCTCATTTTATATTAATTTGTCAGTGCCTTCGATTCTTTCAATCTGTTTCTGTCCATTTTTCAGTATGTTTTTTAACTTTTTTAATTGTGATATTCCAGGCATAATAGCTTAGAAAATCAAGCTTACTTCATTTTACAGATATTTTCAATTAAAAGACCTACTTGTTAATTTTTTATATGTTTTTGAAATTATAAAAGCGCAAAAACTTTTCATAAACACACTCAAAATTCTCTTATTTACATTACACTTTTTTGAAATATTTAAATTTTATATTAAACAAGAGCATGTATAGGCATTAAATTTAATTTAAAAAGCATCATATTTCTCAAATAATAAAAAAGTCCGTCATTCTGTAATAAAAACACATTAAAGAATACAAAAAAATATATTCATCTAACGGTGAAAAATTATAGAAATCACAAAATAATTGATTATCAATAAAATATAACAAAAATAATAATACTCAATTTATAATTATTCTAAACTAAGGGAAATAATTACAGCATAAATATTTTCATTTTTCTTTTTTGTATGTTTGGAAGATATCCTAAAAAACTAATTTCCAGATGAAAAGAAGAATCTATATTTTTCAATTTCTATTTTTTTTTTTGCACCCTATTCTCACAACAATTCCAACTAAAGGGAAAAATTGTGGATGAAAAGGATGCCCCAATGGAATTTAGTGAAGTTTTAATTTTAAAAAAGATTCTATTCCTATTAAAAGTGAATTGACCGATGAAATGGGTTTATTTTCAATTCAGCTAGAATCCGATGAATATATTCTCAAAATAAAACATTTTAATGATACTGGATATTCTAAAGCATTCAGTTTACACAATAACCTCGATCTTGGAAAAATAAAGATCGAAAGAACCAAAAACATCAAAGAAATTGTCTTAGAAGGACGAAAGAAATTAATAGAAAGAAAAATAGACCGTCTTATCTTTAATGTAGAGAACTCAATATCTGCAACAGGTGGAGATGCACTGGATGCCCTGAAAGTAACCCCAGGAATAAAGGTGCAAAATGAAAAAATCTCTATGGTGGGAAAGAATGGGATGTCCGTAATGATTGATGATCGGCTTATACAACTTTCCGGGGATGATATTATTAATTTTCTAAAAACAATAAGGTCTGATGAGATCAAAAGCATTGAGGTCATTACAAACCCTCCGGCCAAATATGACGCAGAAGGAAACAGTGGTATCATCAATATCAAAAGAAAAAAAATCGCCCCCAATAGTTGGAAATCATTAGTAAGCACACGGTACACCCAGGGAAATTATGCGTCTGCAGGAATAGGTGCAAATTTTGATTACCAAAAGAATAAAAGCTATTTTAATTTCTCGATTAATTATGACAGAAATAAAAAGAAAATAGATGAAAGTTTTGTCAACAGCTATCCTTCAACATTGTGGAAAGAAGAAAAGATAAAAAAAAGCCTGTTCTATCCTCTTACTACTAAACTGGGTTTTGACTACAAAATTACTCCTAAAATAATGACTGGAGTAAGTTTATACTACAGTTATTCAGACACAAACCCGACTGAAAAAGACAGAGTGATCATCTCTGATAAGGCTGCCAATAAGATTGATTCTTTAGCAAACTCCAACAAGGATCTAAAGAACAAATATAAATTCCTTTCATTGAATTATCATTTAAACTATAAAATAGATTCCTTAGGGAAACAGCTTACTTTTGATTTTGATTATTTTTCATATAACAATAAATCCGATCAATTAATTCAGGGGCAGAACTTTTACTCGAACTCATCACCTATTCCAAATTCCGGATTTATTTTCAATACTGTAGGCGGAATCAATGTTGATAATTATAATTTCACTGTTGATATGGAACATCCTATTAAATCATTAACATTAAACTATGGTGGTAAGCTCTCGATATCAAAATCAAACAGTGACAATTCTTTTTATAATCTACGGAGCGAGACGCCTATTTTAGATCCTAACAATACCAATTCATTTATTTATAAAGAAGATATCAGCAGTGTTTACGCAAGTGTAACTCATAAAATAACCTCAAAACTTGAAGGAAAACTGGGGCTTAGGTTAGAAAATGTAAGTACAAGCGGGCATTCTCTGACATTGGATCAAATTCAAACTAACAATTATTTAAGATTATACCCTACCGCTTATCTTTCTTACACTCCTAATGATAACCATTCATTCAATATCAATTACGGAAAAAGAGTAACAAGGCCTCGTTATTTTTGGTTTAACCCGTTCAGAAGCTTTAATAATCAATATTTTTATTCTGAAGGAAATCCTTTTTACAGCCTTCTTTCTCTGATAATATTGAGTTAAATTATAATTTCAAGAACAAGGTAACTGCTCAGCTTTATTACTCTCATTTGAAAAACGGATTTGATTTTGTTACCATCGTTCAGCCAGGAGATATCACTTCCCGATTTGAAAAACCATTCAATTATGTTACCTCGGATAAATATGGAGTAAATATTTCCTACACATTTGATAAATTTAAATGGTGGGAATCTGTCAATTCTTTGGATTATAATTACTCTCATTCCACGTCATCAATACCTGAAACGAACTCCAGCTTAAATGGTAATTATCTTCAGCTTTATAGTACAAATACCTTTAAGATTTCTTCAAGCATTTTTTTGAAGCCACTTATTTTTACTCTTTTCCTACTGTAGAGGGACTATTTAAAGTTTCAGGCATCAATGGATTAGATCTGGCTTTTAAAATGTTTTTTATGAAAAAATCACTTCAGCTGTCTTTAACAGGGGAAGATATTTTTGGAAGCAACAGGCCCACTTATACGGGATACACTAATAATATTGAACTTAAAAACAAAATGTATTTTGACAACCAAAGATTCAGAATTTCTTTAATCTACAAGTTTGGCAACAATAAACTTAGCACACAGCAAATCAATTCTAATAACAGTGAACAAAAGGAACGTGTTCAGTAAAAAATAAAGCTTGCAAGCCCAGAGCGAAAAAGAAAAAAGTATTAATCTCTTAAAAATATGATACTCATACTAATCTCATAAATAAAATTACTATGAAATCTAAAATTCAAATGAAAGGATTACAGTTTAATAAAGAAGCTGTAACAAAGTTAAATGATGACCAGATCAGCCAACTGAAAGGAGGGATATTAGGAGCTAGCTCAAGAGGAGACAACTGCTCTTGCTGCCATGGTTCTTGCAATAGTAAAACCATTGAGCAGTAAAATGCGATACTAATCATTAACCCAATTATTATGAAATCTAAAATTCAAATGAAAGGATTACAGTTTAATAAAGAAGCTGTAACAAAGTTAAATGATGACCAGATCAGCCAGCTGAAAGGAGGGATATTAGGGGCCAGCTCAAGAGGAGACAACTGCTCTTGCTGTCATGATTCATGCAACCCTAAAACGACAACTACTATAAATAAAGCTATATAAAAATATAGTTTTAAAAAGTATCCTGAGCGAGGTAATTAAATAATTTAATTTGCCTCGCTTTTTAACTACAATTAATTTTACATCTACCTGAACCATGAAAGTTAATGAACATGAGATCTCAAAAATAGTCGGGGCATTAGAAAAAAACTTTTCCATATTAAAGGACGTTGGATTAAACAAAGGAATTTTAGGGGCTTCACTTTTTTACTATTATTATCATTTATACACTGAAAAGGAAGAGTATCTTGAAATGTCCGCAGAGTATCTTAATCTTAGCTTATCCAGAATAGATGAGACTTATGATGGAGATTCTTTGATCTTGGATATGTGTGAAATTGTACATGTCTTGTATTATTATAAAAAAAAGGCAGTAATTGATGAAAATATTAATGACTATTTAGAAAGTTATGATCATTGGGCTCTTAAGTTCTTACATACTAAAATTGAAGAAAAAAATATAGACAGCGTAAATGGCTGTGTCAGAATAGGCTATTATCTTTTTCAAAGAATGGAAGATAAAAACTTTGAAAACGAAATCAAAACTATTATTCATACTATTGACACCCTGGCAATAAAAGAAGGTCTATTCACCAGATGGAATTATAATTTTTTATGGGGGCGGCCATCCAATGAACTTGGTATAATGCATGGAATAACAGGCACCTGCCAGTTTTTACTGTATTGTTATAAAATGAATGTTGAAAAAGAAAAGTGTCTTGAACTTTTAACAGGAGCCCTTAATTACCTTAGTAGTAATAAAACAGAAAATACGGCAAACACCAATATGTTTCCATTTGATTCAATCAAGCAGAATTATATCAATTATTCAAATGTCTGCTATGGTGATCTGGGAATTGCATTCATGTTATTCCACGCTTCTCAAATATTAGACAATGATGACTACCTTGATCTATCCCATGAAGTCATAAAACATTTTATTACAAAGCAGGAAATCATTAAAAATGAATTGACAGATGCAAGTCTATTATACGGATATTCAGGATTGTATTCATTAATGAGAACGTTCTACCAATATACAAAGGAAACAGAATATTTGGAAAATGCTGATTTCTGGCATAAAAAGATCCTAGATTCAAATCAAAATGAAACTCCTTGGGCAGGGTATTCTACTCATTTTAACAGTGACCTCGAAGAACTTCATCTTTCTTTTTCACAGGGAATTATTGGAATAGGCATTAGTTTAATGACAGCTGATTTAAAAATGGAAAATGAATATCTCTTCTTTTTAAAATACTTTTTACATAGATATGAAGAATAATAGCATTGAAAATACAACCAAAAAATTTAATGATTATTTATATCATTATGATTTTAATGAATTGGAGGATGACGGCCTTTTTGAAGGCAAATTAGGGATTGTTTATTATCTCACCTATATCAATAAAATATACGAAGATGAAAAAAATACGTCAACATTATACGAAATCCTTAATTTAGTTTTAGAGAATATTTCAAGTCAGAAAAAATTTATTTCAGTGTCACCTTGTATTCTCAGCGGGTTGTCTGGTTTTGGGGTAATGGCTCATGAATTAAAAAAGCATCAACTATTGGGAGATGAACTGGACAATGAAATAAGCGATATCAATGACTACCTTTTAGATAAAGCTATTATTCATGTTCAAAACAATGTTTTCGATTATTTAGGCGGAAGTATGGGGATTCTTTACTATTTCATTCTGATCAAAGATTTGAAAAAAGCTGATATTATCATCCATGAAATTTACAATAATATCAATACCCAAAAACTTGCTTTTTATAATAATACGGATGATTTATACAATAAAGGACTCAATTTTGGACTGGCACACGGGATATCCGCCATTCTTCATATTATAGATCTTTATCTGAATAAAAATCCTGAAAATGAACAGGCCCAGATGATACGGGCCAAGTGCATAGAAATCCTGTCTGCCCATTGTGAGGAATATATGATAGATCATTCAAAATTATATTTCCCATACAATAAGTTTTTAGAAAACGATCAAATTGTAATTCATAAAAACAACAGATTAGGATGGTGCAACAGTGACTTATCTGTTGCAAATACATTATACAGATCCGGTACTGTGTCTCATCTAGAAAAAATAGATGCAGAAAAAATAACTTCAGAAACGACCCGGCGAAGAACTTTTAACACAACAGGCATACAGGATTTTCACTTTTGCCATGGCACATCAGGAGTTGCAATGATGTACAAAATATTTATGATCTTACCGGAAAAAATAATTTTAGAGAAGCTTATCAGTATTGGCATGACCAGACTGTAGATTTCTTACAGCAAGATTTCCTCGTACTTCCGGAAAATAAAATGAGTCTGATCTTTGGTTATCCGGCAGCGATTCTCACCATAAATTCAGCAGATAAAAGAATCAGTGAATGGAGTAAAATATTTTTAATTTAAGAAGATTCGGCATGATACAATTAGGAATTTTAGATTTTGGAAGAAGAGGCGATTCAAACAGCCTGGACATTATAGAACAAATTATTACTTACGCTTCCAAAGCAGAAGAATACGGATTTAACAGATTCTGGCTTGGAGAGCATCACTTACCCATCCCTAATGTTTCTTATACCAATCCTGAAATTATAATCTCAATAATAGCAGGCATGACCGAAAATATTTTAGTAGGGTCTGCAGGTTCTTTAATTTCTATGCACTCACCTTATACTCTTGCATCAAATTTCAGACTTTTAAACAATATTTACTACAAAAGAATAGAACTGGGCCTAGCCAAAGGCGCACCAGAAAGCGTAAAAGTCATGGAACTCACCAATGATAAATTACTGAGTACCCCACAACATGAGATTTTTGATGAAAAACTTAATGATATCGTAACCCTGTTGAATAACGATGAGTATAATTTGCATGAAAATAAAATTGTTATCACACCTTACGGAGGAGAAAATCCAGGCATCTGGTACCTTTCATCAGACTTTAACTATCTGGAGCTTGCCATCGAAAAAGATCTTAATTACTGCGTTTCCACTTTTCATGGGCCTCGTAAAAAACTATCTGCTACAAAAGATAAACTGAAAGAATTTAGAACGGCTTTTTATGAAAAAAACCGCAGAGACGTGAAAATTGTACTGTCTATAGCTTTTTGCTCTGATGAAGGCAAAATTCAGGAGGATCAAAACCCAACCGTCCATCAAAATGAAAGTTTCAACATTTTACACGTAACAGTTGAAAAACTGTCTCAAATTATTCAGGAGTATCATGACGAATACGGAATAGATGAATTTGTCCTGTATGATACCTCAGCCACCAATGAGGCCAAAATATTAAATTTAAAAAAACTAAACACCATTTACTATGCTGATGAAAAATAAATTAAAAATATTAAATACGGTTTTTTGCAGAAACTCTTTATACACTTTAAATGACTTATTGAAGATACCCCGTCATGAAGATGAACTCAATAAATTCATGTCTCATCTCTATACTGATACCATCTTTAAAGACGCTTTATTTTTAGCTTCTCCTGAATTGTTCTACCGATGGAAATCCGCAATTGAATCTGATCTTTCCAATAATGCATCTGACCCCAACAGAAGTAAAGACTCTAGAAAATTAGCCCTCTCTATTTTAAAATATTATATCAGAATATGCTCAAGAGCAACCCCTTTTGGACTGTTCTCAAGTTACTCAATCATCGAATGGGAAAAGGACGTATCCACAACTGAGCAGAGTGAAAGCTTTATTCCTTTTTATAGCATAGATCTTAATATTGTATTTAAAATACTCAGAAAAATAAATAACAATAGTAATATAATCAAACAACAAGATTATGTTATTAATAACACATTGTACAGTGTAGGAAAAGATTACAGATATGTTGAAGTAACTCATTCTAATGAAGACTCCAGAGATTATATTTTAAATTCTTTTGAAAGGAATGAGGTTCTTGATTTAATTATCAATGAAACCCAAACTCCAACATCTTTTACAGATCTGGTCTCATTACTTCTTGAAAATGTTGATTCTATCGAGATACAGCAGGCTGAAGAGTATCTTTTTTCTTTGATTGAATCTCAACTGCTTATCGGAGAATTCCAGCTTTATTTAAACCATGAAACACCACCTCTGAACCAGATCATTAATTTGTTTGAAAAAAAGAAGTTCTGCTCTACGATCCGGAAATAAACTCACTGTATAAAAAAATAAAGAAAATTAGTGACAGCCTATCCACGTTGGAAAAAAAAAGAAATTGGGGGTAACTTAAAATATTATGAAGAAATCTTCAGTATACTGGATGAGCTGGATATTACCTACAATAAAAAATTTGTAATCAACTGCAATTTAAAAGATATAGCCACAGTCCCCAGTATACCGGAAAAAATACAAAAAAATATACGAGAAGCCATAGAAATATTATCCGTATTAACGTCTATAAAGCAACAAACGCATCCAATGTTAGATGAGTTTAAAGAAAAATTTACCGAAAGGTATGGGGAAAATTTCATGCCTTTAAATATTGCTTTAGATAACGAGATAGGAATAGGATACTCTACCAATTCCAATAATGCCATCCAATCTGACCTGGTAAAAAAAATACAGGTAAATATGGAGGATCCTGAAAACCAACAAATAGAACACAGCTTAAAAATAAAAAAAATATGGAACAATATTCTTGCTAAGGCAAAGTATAAAGGACTTTCTGAGATTGATCTTAGTCATGAGGAATTTCTAAGCTTAATTAATGATGAAAAGAAAGACAATATTATTCATTTACCGGACAGTCTGCACGCAATGATATCGGTTGTAGATGACAATAAAATATTAATCAAAGGAATAGGTGGAGTAAGTGCTTTAAACCTCATCGGCAGATTTACATGCTTCGACCCAGAAGCAGCTGCTTTAGCTTCTGAGATCATCAGAGCTGAGAGTCAAAATAATGTGAACACCATCTCTGCAGAATTTGATTATATCCCAGACAACAGGAGCAGTAATCTCCTGGTAAGAAATATAAAAAGAGAATACACTTTAGGCTATATTTCCAAAGATAATATGGTCTCTCATATAGACTTAGATGATATTTATGTAGGGGTGAGGTATGGAAAAATAATATTATGGAGTCGCATTCATAAATGTATGATCAAATTATATAATTCCCATGCTCATAATTTTCATATCAACTCCATGCCGATTTATCATTTTCTGTGTGATCTACAATGTCAGGACATTACAGAATATCTTCATATCAATTTTGACCAGCTTATATTTTCATACAATAACCATTTTCCAAGAATCAGCTGGAAAAACCTCATCCTTTCCCCTTCTACCTGGAAAATAACAACTTCTGAACTAAAATATCTGTTTCCACAGAAAAAAAATGAAGATCTTCTCTCCTACTTTACTACTATAAAAAGTTATTACAATATCCCGAGGTATGTTTATCTTAAAGATGCAGGAGATAATCAGCTGTTAATAGATACCGAAAACGAAATTTTATTGGAAATATTATGCGATGCCATCAATGAAAAAGAAAGTATAATATTAGTTGAAGTTCTTTACAACCTCAACAATAAAGAAATACATGATAATGAATATATTTTCCCGATAATCAATGAGAAAAATAATGGAAGTCTACAAGTTTTTTCTCCTAAAAAATCTTTAAAGAGAAAATTCATCCCTACAAATGAATGGGTGTTCTTTAAAATATATTTAGGCGTGGAAACCGCAAATAAATTATTAGCAACCGTACTCCCTTCTCTCATTGAAACTTTAAAAAAGAAAAATCTGATAGAAAAATGGTTTTTTATAAGATATTATGATCCTAATTTTCATATCAGACTTAGATTTCAGTATGATAATAGTAAAACCAAATTATCGGACATATTATCAATTGTGAACCAAAAGCTTAAATATTATTCAGACACACATTATATCTCAAAAATAGATATTTCAACCTATGAAAGAGAAATTGAAAGATATGGCTACCATTTAATGGCGAATGCAGAAAGTTTCTTCACGATGGATAGTGAGATTATTTTAGAACTTTTAAAAAGGATCAAGGCAGAAAATATCAGTGATGAAAGATTAAAATATTTCATTGTAATAAAATACATTGATCATTATCTCAATTTCTTACAACTCTCACTGGACACAAAGATTAGTTTATTCGGTATCTTATACAATGCTTTTCAGACAGAATTCCAGGCCAGTAAAAAGACCCGAAAAGATATTGATTCCATCTACCGACAAGACTTTGAATATCTTTCAGAATTTCTTCATAGCAGAAATGAATATGATGAGCTTATAGAAAATACCATCAGTAGATTTGCTCCTGACATAAAAAAATTTACAGGAAGAGGAGAGATAATCACCAGTTTTATACATATGACCATCAATAGATTTGCAAAACTGGAACCCCGGAAAAATGAACTCTTACTCTACGGAGTTCTTGAAAAACATTACAGAGCAATGAATGGAAAATTAAATTTAAAAGTATGATTTTCTTACCCCAACATGATCAGATGGATTGTGGCCCAGCTTGTCTTGCTATGGTTGCAGCCCATTACGGAAAGGAATATAGTGTACAGCATCTTAGAAATCTGAGCTATATTACCCGTGAAGGAGTTTCCTTACTCGGAATAAGTGATGCTGCTCATAAAATTGGTTTTAAAACAATGGCAGGAACGTTAAAACCGGAGAGCATTGATCCAAGCTATTTACCTCTTATCCTTCACTGGAACCAAAATCATTTTGTTGTTCTTTATAAAATTTCAAAAAGCATATTCAGCGGAAAAAGAACATACAAAATTGCGGATCCCGGGCATGGTTATATTTCTTTATCAGAAGAAAAGTTCAAGCAGTCCTGGATCTCAATCGGAGAAGAAGGAGTTGCTTTATTTTTGGAACCTACAGAGGAATTTTACCAACGGACACCACCTAAAGAAGAAAAACTTTCGGTAACCTATCTATTTAACTACCTTAAACCATTTAAAAGGCAGATATCATGGATGTTCCTCCTGCTTTTAATGGGAACACTTACCACTCTTATATTCCCCATCCTGACTCAAAAATTAATTGACGATGGGGTAAGCAAAAAAGATCTATCAATCATTACTTATATCTTATTGGCCCAATTGGCATTTTTTTAGGGAACATTATTTTTGGTATTTTCAGGAACTGGATCATGCTGGTGGTAGGGACAAAGATCAACATCCAAATTATTTCAAATTTCCTCAAAAAACTTTTAAAACTTCCCATTAAATTCTTTGATACAAAATTAATGGGAGATTTTAACCAAAGAATTCAGGATCATGAAAGAGTGGAAAGTTTTCTCACTTCACAAAGCTTGATTACTTTATTCTCTATCATTACTTTTTCTGTTTTCTTTGGAGTACTATGGTATTACGACTATAGAATTTTATTAGTGTACATGACATTGACTGTATTTTCCGTGGCCTGGTCCTTATATTGGATGAAAAAACGAAAAATGCTGGATTATTTTAAATTTCAGCGGAGGAGTGAAAACCAAGAGTCAATTTATGAAATGATTAATGGGGTTTCAGAAATGAAACTCAATCAGTTTGAAGAATTTAAAAGAAACGAATGGAGTAAAATTCAGGATAAACTTTTTAAAATTAATATCCGTATTCTAAAACTGGATCAGATCCAGCTTTCCGGTTTTGAATTCATCAATCAGATCAAAAATATCATGGTTACATTTTTGGCCTCATCATTTGTAGTACATGGCAATATGACTTTGGGAGCCCTTTTAAGTGTATCCTATATCATTGGGCAGATGAATACTCCTGTAAGCCAGTTGATTACTTTTTTCCGTTCATTACAGGACGCAAAACTCAGTTTAACACGATTGAACGAGGTACAAACCCATCCCGATGAAGAGCAGGACAATCATGTTCCTTTATTGAGTGAAAAATATACAACCCAGAATGGAATTGAAAAGGGAATTTATCTGAAGAATGTATCATTCCAGTATGAAGGTCCCAAATCACCATTTGTCCTTAAAGACCTCAATATTTTTATTCCAGAGGGAAAAGTTACAGCAATTGTTGGAGCAAGCGGCAGCGGCAAAACCACTCTTATGAAAATGCTGCTGAAGTTTTACGAACCTGTACAGGGTGATATTGAATTTAATCATTTAAACATTAAAGATATTTCTCCCAGAGACCTGCGAAAAAATTGTGGTGTTGTAATGCAGGATGGCTTCATATTTTCTGATACCATTGAAAGAAATATTGCAACAGGTGATGAAAATATCGATTACGAAAAACTTGAAAAATCATTATTCATTTCTAATATCAAATCTTTCGTAGAAAAGCTTCCTCTTAATTTAAATACTAAAATTGGGATGGCTGGCAATGGTATTTCAGGAGGTCAAAAACAAAGAATTTTAATTGCTAGAGCAGTCTATAAAAATCCTCATTATATCTTTTTGATGAGGCAACCAGCGCATTAGACTCTGAAAATGAAAGAACCATTCATAACAATTTACAGGATTTTTTTAAAGAGAAAACGGTTGTTATCATTGCCCATCGTCTTTCTACGGTAAAAAATGCGGATCAGATTATTGTATTAAAGAATGGCGAAGTTGTAGAACAAGGCAGCCATCAGCAATTGGTTCAAAATAAAGCAACTTATTTTAAATTAGTAAAAAATCAATTGGAACTTGGGGGATAACACAATGCCAAAGTCAAATCCGATAAAAAGAACTGGATTTTACAACGATAGCCTAGAAATTAGCTATGGTTTAAAGATACTTGGTTATAAAGACTTCCATCACAATAAAGACAAAGTCTCCAGACTTTGAGCCAACAAATAAAAGTAATTTTATAAGCGTTCTCCACAGTCGAAAGACATCGGAGAATAGAGTGTTTGTATTACCTTTTCTCAAAGGGTATAAAAGATTCAATACAAACAAAATATTTTTATTGACACAATGATAAATGGCTGCCTTATTTTTGAGGCAGCCATTTTATATAAAAAGCCACCGCAAACGCGATGGCTAAAAAATCAATCTAATTATAAACTATGGACTTTATCTTACAGATTCGGGTTATTCTCCCCTTCTCTCTGTGGAATACTGAATAAGTAATACTTGCTGTTCGGAATAAAGGCGGTCTTATCAGGGAAAGCAAAAATAGAATGCCCTCTTCCGTCAACTGTTTTCACCGTTCCGTCCGGAGTAGTGATCTGAACTTTCACTGGTTTTCCGTCTGTTCCTACAAATGGTTTTCTTACGACTGTTCCCTCCGTTCTGATAATATCTGAAAGGGCAAACCCTTCTCCGAAGAGTTCTTTTCTTCTTTCAATCAGAATTTCTTTCACCACGTCGCTTTGAGCGGAAGAACCAGTGTATACATTCGCTTTTCTCGCTGATTTTAATTGATTTAAAACTGTTACAGCTTGTGATGTATTTCCTGTTCTTGCCTCGGCCTCGGCTTCGATCAGGTACATTTCAGCAGCTCTCATATACACAAGATCTCCGATAAGAGTGGGTTTAAACTTAAACTTGGCATATCTCAGCAATCCTTCCCTTCCTTTAAGACCATCCCAAGAAAACAACTGGTACCTGATGTCATTCGTATCAAACAAATCCTTAAAGTAAGGATCAGCCATAAAACTGTAGTAGAAACTTCCTGATGAAGACACATCCAGATAGTGGAAAGCATAACTCGCATCCGACTGCTCCTGCGTTTGGCCGTGTCCCCAGATCCATTCTACATTGCTGATATCATTGAATCCGTCCTTGTATTTTTCAGCCGGCATCAAAGGAAATCCTTCTCTTGCGATTTTCGCAGAAGCAGAAGCTTTACTCCAGTCTCCGGTATTTAAATAAGTTCTTGCCAAAAGCCCGTTCACTACTGCACGGTTAATTTTATCCTTATTATTTCGGTCATAATCCTTCAATAAAACATCCGCATCTGTCAGATCACTTTTAATCAAAGTATAAATATCTTCCAGGCTTGACCTTTTCTTTGCAGGCGTATTGATTGTCGAAGGTTCCGTATAAATAGGAGCTGTCAAAGCCGTTTTATCTTTCAAATAACTGAACTGGTATAAGCTGGCAATATTGAGGTAGCAGAATGCACGTAAGGCTTTCGCCTGCCCTTTCACCTGATTTTTCTTTTCCTGGCTGCCTTCTGTTCCGTCAATTTTTGTAATAACATTGTTCATATTATTAATGGTCGAATACAGCATAGACCAGATAAACAGAGGCCGGGCGGCTGTACTATTCGACATTTCTGCAAACTGATAGGTAGAAGAGAAACCATATTTATTGGTAAGGACCGCTACATCACTTCCCATGGCATCACTGGCCCTTAAAACCGTTGAATACCCGATATTGGCATAGGTTGTTCCATCGTCATTAAACTTAGCCCATGCTCCGTTGATGACGGTTTCTGCACTTTCTGCAGTTTTGAAAACCTCAACCTGATTTGCCTGATTTGTCGGAGCAGTTTCCAGCTCACTTTCACAACTGGTAAGCAACCCCAATCCGATCAGACCAAAAGATAAATATTTTAAATTTTTCATTGTTTTAATTTTAAAGTTAAAGCGTTGCCTGAAGACCAAAAGTAATTGTCCTCATGGCCGGATACCTGTAATACGTCGTTCCATCCAGTGCCTGTTCAGGATCCATTCCTTTATGTTTATAGAATGTCAGAAGGTTTTCTGCCTGAACATAAATTCTGAATTTTTTCAATCCTATTTTTTCAAAGTAATCAGATGGAAGGGTATATCCTAAACTTATATTTTTAAGTCTTGCATATGTTCCTGAATATAAAAATCTGGTAGAATTGCCCGTCCAGTTGGTAAGTGTCGTAGTCAGTGCAGGAACATCTGTATAACGGTTGTCCGGTGTCCATCGGTTCAGCATTTCAGCGCTCCATGCACGTCCCGCTGAATTTCCGCTATGCATAATTGAAGTATAATCAGTATCCAGAACTTTTCCTCCGATTTTAAAGGTCAGCAATGCAGAAAAATCAAAGTTTTTATAAGAGATATTGGTACTTACTCCTCCGGTAAGTTTCGGCAATGCGGAGGCTTGTATTGTTCTCGTAGCCTTTGCAAATTCAGAAGTTGTGCCTTCCACTGTATTTCCATTGGCATCAGTGGTAAATGTTTTCCATAGCGGATTTCCGTTATTCGGATCCACCCCAGCCCATTCCGCAAGATAGAAATCATATACAGATCCTCCTTCGCGCAATAACTTGGTTCCTGTTACAATAGAACCTTTAGGAAGTTTCGTTATGGTATTTTTTAAAGTACTCAGGTTAACATCCAAATCCCATCTGAAATCATCTGTCTTAATCGGCGTTGTAAACAATGAAAACTCGAATCCTGTATTTTTTATCGTTCCGATGTTCGCAGGGAAGTCACTGATCCCCAGTGATGGGGCTACCGGCATATTAAACAGAAGATCCTGGCTTTTTCGCTCAAAATATTCCACATTACCTTTAACTCTGTTATTAAGAATTGCAAACTCCAATCCTACATTCAAGTTAAGGTTGGTTTCCCATTTCAGGTTTTCTGTCAATGCTTTTTCAAGAACTGTTCCGGGCTCACCCAGATTATTATAGAATTTGTATAATTCCTGGTAAGCATAATACAACGGAGATTTATTAGGCTGTAATAATTTATCATTTCCCTGGCCACCATAACTGGCACGAAGAGTCAATTGATTGAAGACATTGAGGTTTTTGATAAATTCTTCATTTGAAATTTTCCATGAACCTCCCACAGACCAGAATTTTCCCCATCTGTTCCCCGGAGAAAACCTTGAAGAACCGTCTGCTCTTCCTGAAGCAGATAAGAAGTACGTATTGTTATAATCATACTCTACTTTACCCAGGAAACTTAAAAGGCTGACTTTATCGCTGTTTCCACTGAAGCTTCCCAACAACGCGGCAGCATCAGGCTCATAATAATATGGCAGTGAAAACTGAGTTCGCGTTCCGGAAATGGTCTGGTAATCATATTTATAAAATTCCTGACCGCCTAAGATATTGAAGTGGTGTTTTCCAAATTTCTTATCAAAGGTCAAAATATTACTCGTAGTATAAGATAAAGTCCTGCTATTGGATCTTGTCACTGAACCGTTGGTTTCACTTCCCTGTCCTATCAGTGGATTCGAATAATAATGTCCGTTATAATTAACCAAATCAACAGAAAAGCTTGATCTGAACTTTAATTCCGGTAAGAAGGTAAAATCAAAAAATCCTTTTCCTGAGAAGTTATCTTCCTTATTTTCATTCTTGTCCAATGGTAAAGTTGCCGCTGCATTTTCGTTCTGAAGGGCATTTGCTGGTCTGTATTTACCAAAATCATAAATGGTATTTCCGCTGGCATCCAATACATAACTTCCATCAGGATTTCTTTCATAATACGGATAGAAAGAAGGGATTACCCTTGCTGCCTGAATGATATTGCTGGACTTGGAATCTGACGAAGGAGGTGCCTGCTGAATACTGTTGGTATAGCTTAAGTTCACCCCAACATTCAACCAGCTTTTTACTTCAGAATTGATTTTTAATCGGGTATTGTATCTTTTAAATCCAGATTCAATGGCCATTCCTTTATCATCAAGATAGCCCAATGAAAAGAAATAGTTACTTTTCTCACTTCCTCCGCTGATATCCAGATCCACCTGATTTCTGGAAGCTACTCTCTGTAAAATATCTTTCCAGTTGTCGTTCCACAATGGTCTTGCTCCTGCCAATAATTTACCGTCTGTACCTACAGGTTTTGGATATGCTGTTCCATAAGGATTTATCGATAATCCTACACCTGAAGTAAGGTTATCTGTAGCCATTTGGGCCGCCTGCTGAGCAGTGATTTGTCCGGATTGGTAGCCGTTTCTCATTGCTTCCCAATACAATTGGAAATACTGATCGGTACTTACCTGTTCGTAATCTTTTACTGCTCTGCCGGAAAATCCCTGGCTGATATTAAAATTGACTCTCGCCTCGCCTTTTTTACCGGATTTCGTGGTAATGATAATAATTCCGTTAGCTCCTCTGGAACCGTACAACGCACTTGCTGTAGCATCTTTCAAAACACTGATAGATTCAATGTCATTAGGGCTTATCGCGTTGATATTTCCGTCAAAAGGAATTCCGTCTACTACGTAAAGAGGATTACTGTCGGCACTGATAGACCCTACTCCCCTGATTCGGATGGTCGCTGTAGAACCCGGCTGCCCCGATGCGCTTGTGGTCTGAATCCCCGGGACCTGCCCTTCCAGAGCTTTTGTAATGTTCGTTACCGGCCTGTTATTGATTTTTTCACTGGAAATGGTGGCTACAGAACCTGTATAGCTTGTTCGCTTTGCCTTTCCGTAGGCAACTACCACTACTTCATCAATCTCTTTTTCTTTGAGTGTATCTTTTTTTAGCTTTGAATCCTGTCCGCTTACACCGGTAATTCCTAAGAAAAACGCAGCTACCGGCGGAATCCAAACTTTATAATTAATTAAATTTTTACTAATCATAATCAATTTTGTTTATCATATATTAAAATTTAGCCCCTTGCAGAATAAACAGCAAAGGGCATCGATAAATACGATAAACCAAATGCTTATTTTTCCATTAAAGGCTGAATGTAACACCTTACACAACGCAGGTTGTTAAGACTTCTCAGGGTCAGTTCCCTCCGTCTTTCTTTATAAGCCGATCGAAATATGTTTGCAAAGCTATAAATATTTAGTCCACAAAACAAGTAGACTTTATGTTTTTTCATGATAATTTTACTAAAATTAACATAAGATTTTATCAAAAGCCGTTAAAATAACTGATTACATCAATTAGCATTTTAACAAACATGATAAATATCATTAAAAATAATTCAATAACTCAAACTCACTGTGAACAAAAAAAATGACATCCGAAGATGTCATTCCCTACCATATATATTTATTAATTGAACAATCAGGTTGGAAACATTATCCAATATTTTGTGTTCCGAATCAAAAAAAAACTGGTAGCCTAGGATTATGGTTTATATAGTATTTTTTTATCTTACGTAGTTAACCGCAATATCAAACATATTGCAAAACATTCTCGCATTTGAGCTTTCTGTACACCCTGTTCCCTCATTATAAAATTTATCCGCAGATTCGTAATTGTAAAATAAATTGACATCCGTATAGACTAATACATTATCATCTAAAGTTCCGGCAACTCTCCCCGCACTGTCCTTCATAAAAACTTTGGCAGTGGCCGGAAACTGAGTAATCCTTCCCATATATCGGTTAGTTTGTATTCTTGTGTTTTCAGGAAGGGTGCCAAATGCTCCACTGTTAGGTCCCTGAGAACTTGTAGTGAAAAAAGAACCCGGACTTTGAGAATTGATATATTGTGCGGTATAGCCAATATTCAGCTTATTGATAGGAGTAAGGTTCTGATGCTCCGCATCTATCATAAAAAATTTTCTTTTTTCCTGTATTTTCTGTCTTAAAACAGCGATACTCTGATCAGAAAAATAACTGGTATACACATACCCGATCCAAACAATGTCCGCATTGTCTATTGCCTGTGATAACTCTGCCGGGCTTGCAGTCCGGATGTTAATGGTATTAAAAATAAAGTTGGCCATCACTACACTTCCGTTGGGTCCGAAATTACTTGGATTTGTCAGTTTGGAACGAGCTACTGATGAATATCGTCCGTAAGAATCTGTGGATAAAGTTCCGTTCCAGGCATCAGGAACAATAGAAAGTATTCTCACCACCTTGCCGGAAGGCTGGCCCGTGACCCTAACCGCAAAAGCACAGTTTTCATATCCTGAAGGAGTAACAATTGAATAGGTATAATTTCCAGTCTGCACGGGAGTTCCTTCAGCCGAAAGAATGACATACTGTTCTCCGGTAGTTTCAAAATTTCCTTCTCCGTTAAAGCTCATTCCATTGATGACAGCTGTACTTATCTTATAACTTCCTGGCCGGCTTACGGTTACTTTAATTCTCACAGAACCGGAAGCTGGAGCTCCCGCATAGAAGCTTCCGCTAACTACTGGTTCACAGTTAATAATATATACAGCAGATCTTCCCTGGCACATATTAATCCATTCCATACTGTTCCAGAACTCCAGACAATGAACTGTTTTATTGTAAATCGTCATTCCTTCGGCATCAAGGTTTAAACTATCCGCCGGGAGAAGAATATCTCTTTCAGCCGTAGTAAGCCGTGGGGGAAGAAATCCTTTATCATTAGAAAAAATTTCCAGCATTGCTTTATGATAAGGCTTAGCTGTATTGATTCCTATTTGTCCGTTAATTAAAAAAAACGGAAGTAAAAATGTGAGTAAACGTAATAATTTCTGTTTTTTCATCCTTTGTATTTTATATAAATTAAATCTGAAACATCTTTTTCCACTTTGCGAGTGTGTTTCGGCTTATTTTAAATTGTTTAGCAGTCTGCATGTTGTTGTAACCACTTTTCTTCTGGAATTCCAGAATCTCTACAATGGCATTCTGATCATATGCCTTATACTTCTGACTGGATCCGCTGTAGTCTTCTTTATCTACTCCAAATATTAACTGATTGATTTTGATCACATCTAATGTTGTGAAGGTTTTCTTTTGTAAAATAGCTTTACATGCATCCAGTTTTTCAGGATGTTTCATAAAAATGATATCAGTATATATCTTTCTGTAGTCAGGTTGTTCAGTTTTCATATTCCATGTTTAAATTAATTTGCAGAGAATCAGGCATATCTAAAAATCTTTAATCTGAGATATTATACTTTGCCATCCATTTATGAAGTGTTGTTTTGGGAATTTTGTAATCATTTATTATTTCATTTTTTGTTTTCCGGTCTGTGTTCACCATCTCCAATACAAAGTGTATTAATTCTTTAGTATATATATTTTTACGGAACCTGGACCGTAAAGAAAATTGCTTATTGAATGTATTCTGACTATTACCCGGAGGGGCAAACATGACAAGATGCTGTGAATAGACTCTAAAGAAATCGTATTGTAACAGTTTACTCCACTTCATAAGCACTTCTGTACTTAAGCTGTTTTGGGTGAACATTTCACACACCTCTTCTTCATTAATCTCAAGAAATGTACTGATAACTGCCACAGAGAGATCCATCTCCTCAATCCTGTTCCTGATACATTCACCGATATGAATATTTTTAAAATCAAATTTCATTAGTAAAGAATTTTTTCTATAAAGTCTTTGCTTTCTAAGATGATATGCAAATAATCATCATTTGTGTTTTTGTATCCTATAATAACACTTGTGTCTGTTTGTTAATCAGGTTGAACATACTGTCATAATCCAAAAAGCGAGTCATAGAAAACAAGATCACCTCGTTTTGTCTAATGTATACGCTACCACATTATGAATAAATCTTTCCTGTGGTGTATCTATTGCTCCAGCTACAGAGGCGCGAAAAACACCTTCGTCCCAAAAGAAAACGGCTCTTCCCCCTGCCCCGGTAATCCATCCGCCAGCATTAGATGTTGCTTCAGTAGCTAAAAGCCGGCTACCGACAGGTAATTGAGACATCAGAACCCTTCCTGCAGTATTAGCACCTGAGATCGGCATATCCCTTGTGTCTCCGAACACCCCATTATTAACATCGTCGTTTGTACTTCTGGCAACAACGCCACCATTACCTACCGTTCCATTACCGCCAAAGGACTGAAGTAGATTTGATCCTACATTTCTATCAAGTGATAAAAGGGCAACACCTCCACGATCTACATACTCCTTTATTTTACTTGCATCCGACGCACTTATATCTGAGCCATTCCATCCTGTAAAGATGATATCGAATCTGGCAAGCAAATCTTCCACTGTCATATCCGATAAAGAAGAGGTAATGTCAGTAAGCTTAAGTCTTGAAAATTTCTTATAAGTCCCAAAAGAGCTGTAATTATTAGCATCAGTAAGCTGAGTGTTAAAAGCGATCCCCGCAGGAACTGCCCATTGTCCGATACGACCAACAGGAGCTTTTTTAGTTTTAGTTTTGCCTGATAAGCATCGGGACCAGCCACCGGATTTATACAGCCTGATACAGTCCTTAGTGGAATCGTACATAATTGTTCCGGCAGCAACATCTCCTCCAAGAGGATTAACCATATTTTCGACATCCGAATTAGTGGGCAATACCAATCCGGAAGTATTGGTTGAAGGTTTATTAATATCTAAAGCGCCCCTCGGCGTTGTCGTTCCGAAACCCACCTGCCCGCATGCCAGCGATACCGTGGTACACAAAACAACAATACTGTAAATAGATTTATTCTTTATCATTTCTTGTCTATCGTATAATTGAAGGATCTAAAGGGATTATGATCCTATTTTATTTAAGGCATAGGCCATTATATTGTGTAAAAATTTTTCCTGGTTTGTATCAATTGCAGTTCCTTCAACATCAGAAGCACGGAAAACTCCTTCATCCCAAACGAAAATAGCTCTACCATTAGCTCCTGAAATCCATACTCCGGCATTAGTACCGCCTTCACTGGCAAGAAGTTTACTGCCGGTAGGGAGTTGAGATGTTTGTATCCTGCCGGAACCGGGTACACCTGCTAAAACCACATCTCTGGCATCGCCAAAAATCCCGTTATTGATATTATCTGTTGTACTTCTTCCATTAATTGTTCCCGTAGTTACAGTTCCAGTACCTTCAAAAGCCTGAAGGAGATTGGTTCCAATAGTATTATCTAGCATAATAATGGCAATTCCTCCTCTATCAACATATTCTTTAATTTTGGCGGCATCATTTGCATTCATATTAGCACCGGTTCCCGTACTGATAATATCAAAATTAGCCAGCAGGCTTTCAACTGAGGTACTTGCCAGACTTGAAGTAATAGTAGTAAACTCGAATCCGGAAACATCTTTATAAGTTCCGAAGGCACTGTAATTGTTAGCACTGTTAAGTTGAGAATTGAAAGTACTCAGATTGGAGCTTCCAATAGAAAATGTGGACCAGGAAGCAACACGCGCAACTTCAGGTCTCTCTGCTGCATCAGACAAACATTGCGACCAACCGCTTGTTCTGTAGAGTCTGATACAATTCTGAGAAGAATCATATATAATGGTTCCGGCAGCAACGTTTCCTCCCTGAGGATTGATAATATTTCCAGTTTCTGAATTAGTAGGAAGTACTAACCCAAAGGTATTGGTGGTAGGCTTGTTAATATCCAAAGCCCCTCTTGGTGTGGCTGTTCCGATTCCAACTTGTCCCCAAGTCATAGTAATCATACTGCAGAAGACTGCAATACTAAAAATAATTTTTTTCATCCTTAATTATATCTTTATATCATTCAATACTTACTGACCCTTAGCAGGTCTGCCGTCCCTTTACTACGGCAATTGATTATTAAAACAACTCCAAATCTTCACATATATAACAGGCAAGAGTGATAAGCTTACCATAATAACTCACAAAAAAAGAATTGTTATTGGTGAAGCAGCTTTGTACTTTTTTCTATATTTTAGCTAAAATTAACATTGTTACATTTCAGGCTTGGAATGTAAAATATTGTTACAGGCTATGGAAAAAAAAGCTTGTTTTAAGAAAATTGAAGAATTGGTTGGTAGAAAATTTTTAATTCATTTTTGTTTTTTTCATCGCCCGGTTGCAAAGTTATAGTTTACAACCGCTGAAAAAATTAAAGCATCAATGAGAATCCAGAAAATGACTTAAAGTTTATACATAATTAAAAACCAATACTTTATATAAATGAATTTTGAGAAATCAGTTAGATATGGTGAATAAAAAATAATTTGAACTGTTATATTGAGTGCCAGAAAAGAACAAATAAGAAAATTGAAACTTGAATTGATGGACAGATATGTAGCGCTTATGACTTTCATAATTGCTGTTTATATTGTCATCTTTGCATTTTTTATTCATGACACTATAATGTCATGGTATCTGGTTGCGGGGTTATTGCTTCTCAGCTGTCCTTATGTTTTTACCCGGAAAAGGCTTTCACCCGATTTACTGGTCCATACTTTTCTGATTTCTGTTCCCATTTACAGTTTCTATATTATACTGTCCTTTTGGGAAAATTCTGTGGCTAGTTTTTCCATATTACTTCCCATTCCATTGGGTGCTTATATTTTTTTTTCAAATAAGGAAGTATTATTATATACCTTATATGTGGTGGTTACAATTGTGGCAGTAAGTGTAGTCGCCAATCATTTCAGTTTTAATCTTCCCAAGCATACACAGGAAGAAGTTAAGTTCAATGATACCTTATTATTTATCTCCAACATTTCGGTGGTCTTTTTACTCATTTATTATAAAGACAAAATTAAAAAGCCGGAAACATTGGATAATATCTATGCAGAGGATGCTCTCATAATTAATAAAGAAGACCCAACTGAAGTGGTTATTAAAACAGCAGCAGAGTCAGCAGATAGCGAAGCTTTTGAGAAATTGTTTGAAAAAATCGAATCCGCTATGACTCAGGATATGCTGTTTAAAGATACCAAACTGAATCTTTCAAGATTGAGTGTAGTTTTAGAAGTTAATAGTGCTTATATCTCCAAAGCTATCCGTTATAAAGGCTATCCAAATTTCAGTACCTACCTTAATACCTACAGAATTAATCATGTAAAAAAACTGTTTACGGAAACAGATTTCCAAAAGGCTACTTTAATGTACATCTATACTGAGGCAGGATTTTCTAATCAATCGACATTTAACCGAGTTTTTAAACAGATCGAAGGAATTACCCCATCAGAATACATCCAGCAAAACGTGAACACTGTTGATAATCAAGATCAGTAGAAAATATTTATCTTTGGGTAAATTTTTTATATGAAAGTTTTGATTATTAACGGGCCTAATTTGAATCTTTTAGGCACCAGAGAACCGGAAATTTATGGTACAATCTCCATGGAGACCTGTATGGAAACCTTACAATCTGAGTTTCCTGGTTATGAATTAAAATATTATCAGTCTAATATTGAGGGAGAACTGATCAACAGACTTCAGCAAGATGATTTTGATGCTGTGGTTATTAATCCCGGAGCTTTTACCCATTATTCCTATGCTATAGCAGATTGTTTAAAAAACATACGAAAACCTAAGGTGGAAGTTCACATCAGTAATATCTACAAAAGAGAAGAGTTCAGGCAGAAATCTGTGACAGCAGCTAATACTGATGCGGTTTTATCCGGATTCGGGATGGATGGATACAGATTGGCCATTCTCAGTCTGAAATAACCAAATGATGAATCTTCAGATTTTATAATATATAACTATTTTGCTCGCAGATTTTACAGATTACGCAGATCTTATTTTTATAGGGTTTCATATTTTTTCCCCAAACATCTGCAAAATCAGCTTAATCAGCGAGAGTAAAAATAAAAAAGCCTCATCGTTGATGAGGCTTTCCTATGTCTTATAATCTTATTAGATTGTTTGTTCCTGCAATTGAGGCCCTGAAGGGATTAATCTTTTTCCTTCTTCTGTATCACAATACTGCTCGAAGTTTTTGATATATCTTGAAGCAAGATCTTTTGCTTTTTCTTCCCAGTCTGTAGTATTCTCGTATGTATCTCTAGGATCTAAAATACCTGTAGAAACGTTTGGAAGCTCTGTAGGAATTTCAAGATTCATGATGGGAACCTGAGTTTTTGGTGCATTATCAATAGAACCGTCAATAATTGCATCAATGATCGCTCTGGTATCTTTCAGAGAAATTCTCTTTCCTGTACCATTCCAGCCTGTATTCACTAAATATGCTTTAGCACCGTGTTCTTTCATTTTACCGATCAATGTTTTAGAGTACATTGTTGGGTGTAATGTAAGGAATGCTTCACCAAATGCAGGTGAGAAAGATGGTTGAGGCTCAGTAATTCCTCTTTCAGTTCCTGCTAATTTAGAAGTGTAGCCACAAAGGAAATGATATTGTGCCTGATCTTCATTCAAGATGGAAACCGGAGGCAATACCCCGAAAGCATCTGCAGAAAGATAAACGATCTTTTTCGCATGTCCTGCTTTAGATGGCAATACAATTTTGTTAATATGATAGATTGGATAAGAAACTCTCGTATTTTCAGTAATAGATCCGTCTTTATAATCAGCAACACCATTGTTTACCACAACATTTTCAAGAAGAGCATCTCTTTTGATGGCTCTGAAAATATCCGGTTCTTTTTCTTCTGACAGGTCAATAACTTTAGCGTAGCATCCTCCCTCATAGTTGAATACTCCGTTGTTATCCCATCCATGCTCATCGTCACCGATAAGGTATCTTTTAGGATCAGCAGATAATGTTGTTTTCCCTGTTCCTGAAAGACCAAAGAATAAAGCTACATCTCCTTTTTCTCCAACATTTGCAGAACAGTGCATGGAAGCCATACCCTTTAATGGAAGGTAATAGTTCATCATGGCAAACATTCCTTTCTTCATTTCACCTCCGTACCATGTACCACCGATGATTTGTAGTTTTTCAGTAAGGTTGAACATGATGAAGTTTTCGGAGTTTAATCCCTGAGCTTCCCAGTTTGGATTTGTTGTTTTTGATCCGTTGATTACCGTGAAATCAGGTTCTCCGAAGTTTTCAAGCTCATAATGAGAAGGACGAATGAACATATTAGTAACGAAATGCGCCTGCCATGCTACTTCCACGATAAATCTTACTTTAAGTCTTGTATCTGCGTTGGTTCCGCAGAAAGCATCAACTACATAAATTTTCTTAGCTTCAGCAAGCTGGTTCAGCACTAATTCTTTACAAGAACCGAAAATTTCTGATGTAGTTGGTAAATTTACTTTACCATCCCAGAAAATTGTATCTCTTGTAACATCATCCTGAACAATATATCTGTCTTTAGGTGAACGACCTGTGAAAATTCCTGTTTTTACCGATACCGCGCCAGACTCTGTAAGCTCAGCTTTCTCAAATCCTTGATTTTCAGGAGAAACTTCAGCCTGGTACAATTCTTCGTAAGAAGGATTATACACCACTTCATAGTTTCCTTTAATCCCCAATTTTTCTAAATCCTGGATGATTTTAGTGTTTTTCATTTTACTTATATTTTCTATTTCTTTATTGAGTTCAACAAAAATAATATTAATTATTTGTTAAAGACGGTTTAAATATACTGATATAAGTCAGAATGACAAATAAAAAAACAGGATTGTAAGATACTGACTATAAGCCGATTATTTCAGGCCATTCAAAAACGGTTGTAAATCCTTTCTCCCAAAAATAGTCTTTAAAGCCCCCAAATTTGGCACTCATCACGAAATCTCCACCCCATGCGCCTAAACTTTTGACAAAGGAAGGACAATCAGAGAATAGCTTTTCTCTAACTGTGAGTATTTCAAGAAAATCTGCAATTTTACGTTCATGAATCATCATTAATTCAGAAAAACTTTCCAATTCATTGCATAATAAAATTTTCTTTGTGATATCTGAAAATTCATTAATCAATTCCGGTGATTTATTTTTCGACTTGTAAAGAGTGATTCCTTCTCTGCTGTCTTGCTTTTGATTTAAGTGAATAAATATCAGCTCATTTTTAAAAGGAGGATTAAAATCTACTTTTTCATATCTGATCTCAGGTTTATTTTGAAAAAGGATAGCAGATTTCTCTTTTGCAACGGCAATATCATATCCGCTCCCTCCAAGACTGATTGAATTCAGGTGAAAAGGGTTGATATCTGCCCATTCGCCAAGATTATTCATCAGGGTAGAGCTACTCCCAAGACCATAGTCAGCAGGAAACTGAAGATTTGTTTTTAAATGATAACTGAGATCGCTTTTAAATCTTGTGGTAGAAAGTTGCTGAACATTGTATAATGTTTTTAGAATAAATTCAGCACTTGAAGGGATATTGGTTTCTACAATCTGCCAGTTGTTATAGTCTATGACAGCTCTTAACCATAATTTGTCCTGATGGTAGGCTTCCCAAAGAATTAAAGATTTTTTATCTTCCCTTTCTTCAAAAAAAAACTCTTGTCCCAGCCTGGTTGGTACCGCTAAGACAAGAGCTCCATCTATTGCGAAATATTCTGAAGTAAGCATAAGCTTTCCCGGTGAAAAAATCGCGTTCATATTTTTATTTAGATTGCAGAAGTAGCTTCTACTGATCCGTCAATTTTTCTGATCAATCCCTGAAGGGTTTTTCCTGGTCCTACTTCTATAAAATTGGAGGCTCCGTCTTTGATCATATTCTGAACAGACTGAGTCCATTTTACCGGTCCTGTAAGCTGGTCAATCAGATTTTGCTTGATTTCCTCAGGATTGGTTACTGCAGTAGTCGTAATATTCTGGTATACGGGAATAGTGGCTTTTCTGAATTTTGTTTTTTCAATAGCTGCCGCTAATCTTTCCTGTGCCGGCTGCATCAATGGTGAATGGAAAGCTCCGTTTACGGGTAGTAATAAAGCTCTTTTTGCTCCAGCTTCTTTAAGTTTTATACAAGCTTCTTCTACCGCAGGTGTTTCTCCTGAAATCACCAGTTGTCCCGGACAGTTGTAGTTAGCAGGAACAACAATTCCGCTGATCTGAGCACAGATTTCTTCAACTTTAGCATCTTCCAATCCTAAAATTGCAGCCATAGAACTTGGATTGGCATCGCAAGCCTCCTGCATGGCCTTAGCTCTTTCTGACACCAGTTTTAAACCGTCATCAAAAGATAAAACGCCATTAGCAACCAATGCTGAGAACTCTCCTAATGAATGTCCTGCCACCATTTCAGCGCCAAGACCGTTTACTGCTTTTAGTGCTGCTACCGAGTGTATAAAAATTGAAGGCTGGGTAACCTCTGTTTTCTTCAGGTCTGCATCCGTTCCGTTAAACATAATGGAAAGAATATCGAAACCTAAAATTTCATTGGCTGATTCCATAAGATCTTTGATATCTTTTCTTGAATCATACAATTCTTTTCCCATTCCTACGAACTGAGAACCCTGCCCTGGAAATACAAGTGCTTTCATGTACTGAATTAAATATTATGCAAATATAATGATAATGTAAACAATATTCTTTTAACCAGATATAAATCATCTAGGGAACCAGCCTGATTACTCTGTAGCCGGTGTTTACATAAGCACCATTAGCCTTTGATTTTACAAACTCAAACTTGGTAGCAAGCTGCGTCTGTACTTTGTTCATCTGTCTGAATATTTCTCCTTTTTTATTTTCCCTGGTCAACATATCATTCACGACATCGAAACCTACGATTGCATATTTAGGAGGTATTTTGCAATACTTGCTTTTATAAGCTGCAAGAATCTCTTTTTCAAAATTACCGTCTGTGTTGATCTTTCTATCCATCAGATATACTAGGCTTGCTTGGCTCAGATCATCCACTTTCTTTTCAAATACAGGTGCATAAAACATACTGAATGCTTTCACTCCCTGAGCTTCTTTGGAAAGAGCAATGACTTTGTTTGCAAATGCGTCACCCATATCATCATTAGCTAAGACAGCGATAACAGGGGCAGCCTGTCCTGTCATCATATTCTGATCCAGCTGAATATCTGCCGGAGAGGTAACGATGACAACATTAGGATTTTTCAGCGTCTTTTCAAGACCGGCTTTGATGTAGTTGGCATTTTCTTTTTTAGTGTCTGCTACCACATATATTTTCTGATCCGAATAGACCGCTTTTACTTCTTCAACAATTTTGTCAGCATAGGTCTGATTATTGGTTTCAACAATGATCAGGTTGCTGTAGTTATAAAGTTCCGGGGTATTAGCAAATGGTGCCACTACCGGTATTTTTTGATTTTTAGTAAAATCCAGTACGTCTATTACGTTGGATTTGAAGAAAGGACCTATAATAAGATCTGTATTTTCAGGATTAATCTGTGTCAGAGAATTCTTAAATGAAGCTTCATTTCCTGAATCTACTACTTTGATATCAAGTTTTTGCCCTCCTTTGGCATTTCTTTCGATGGCCAGTTTAGCACCTGTCAAAAAGTCAAGAGCCATCCCTCTGTATTGGGTTTCATTGGTACTGTACCCGAAAGGAAGCATCAATACTACGCTTAGGGCATCACCGTTTTTCTTCACGTAAGCAGGATCCTGCTTTTTGATTTTCAAAACCATTCCTGATTTTAATCCGTGAGAAAGCTCGGGGTTAAGTGCGATCAGATCATCAATTGAAACTCCGAATCTGTTGACAATAGAGAAAACTGTATCTCCCTGCTGAACCGTATAGGTTACATAATCATCTCCTGCAACCACATTTCCGGAAGCAGATGAAGATCTGTCATTGCCTGAATCTACTTTTGTTTTTGGATTTACAGGTTCAGGTTCAGCTACAACTGATTCAGCGGCAGGTGTTGATTTTTTTATTTTAATGGTTTCACCAGGCTTTAACCCTTTCTCCTCCAACCCTGGATTTAAGGCAAAAAGATCCTGTTGGTTGATCCCAAATTGTTTTGTAATTCTGTAATAATTATCTTTTGCCTGAATCACGTATGTTTCTCCTTCTACCGGTGCAACAGTATTAGTTGTTATTACGGTTGTTGGTTTTTCAACAACTGTTTCAGCCGGTTTTTCCGCTGCAATAACCTGCTGGCTGTCACCATATTTTTTGATACTGGCAAGAGGTAACGTAATTTCATCTCCGATTTTCATATGAGAATCCAATTCAGGATTCAGCTTTCTTAAATCGGTTTCAGAAATCCTGTATTGCTTGGTAATTCCGTATATGGTTTGTTTGGGTTGTAAAACAATTTTCCCCAAAGCAGCGCTCGTGGCAGGAGTTGTTTTCACTTTTTCAGCGACAACCGCTTTGGCAGCAACAGGAGCTGTTGCTTTATCGGATTTTATTGTTAAAACATCTCCGATAGCAAGCTTACCATCTTTATGCTTAGGGTTTAGCTTCAGCAATTCATCTACAGTCATTCCATACTTCTTTGCAATGTTGTAAGGGTTGTCACCTTGTACAACTGTGTGCGATTTCTGAGCTGAAACTCCCAAAACCATACATAAACTGGATAGAATAAAAAACCTCTTTATCATATTCGATAATTATAATTTACAAAAATACTCCTTTAAAATTAAATGGCAACAATTATTAGTTTGGATTCTTGAACCACCATTTCTTCCAAACAATTTTCAAGCCATGAATAGCCGTAATCTGAAAAGAATACGCTAAAGTTGTAGACCCTTTCCTGCCATGTACCGGAAGGGTGTATGTCTAAAAACAGATTTTCAAGTCTTTCCAGCAGCTCTGCCTGTTTTATTTTTTCAGCATGAAGCAGACGTTTTTTCATTCTTTTAAATGATTTCAACTGTCTCACTTCTTCGGCCTTTACCATATTGCCAAAAGATCTTTCGGTCATTTCTGCAGTGGCTTTCAATTCAGAAAAATTATTGATCAGAAGCTGCTCTTTTTCTTCCAGTAATGGTAAAATATGATTATCCTTTAAAATCTTACGGTTGGTTATGATGGCAAAGTTCTGGAAGAAATCATCAATTCCGAGATCGAGTTTCCGGATTTTCCCCAGTGTCTTTTCTTTTATAAAAAGCATGGAATTTCTGGGAATAAGAATCGGAAAAGGAATTTCAATTTTCGAAAAATAATCTTTCAGTTCCAGCCAGTACATGATTTCGGCATTTCCGCCGATGTACGCCAGGTTAGGTAATATTTTTTCCTGATATACCGGGCGCATCAATGCATTTGGGCTAAATCTTTCGGGGTAGTTTTCCAGCTCGGCCAGTATTTCTTCTTGTGTAAACTGAATATTTTTGTCTACAACGATATATTTCTGACCGTTAAATTCAATCCTGTCTCTTGTATCTGACAGGTAAAAGAGATTAATTTCGCGGGGGTTTACCTGAACTTTACCATATTTTTCAGTCAGAAAATCTACTTTGGCTTCGGATTGTGTTTGCAGGCTGAAATGCAGGAGCTCATCTTTAAAAATCTCTTTCATCTCAGCTTTAAGCTCTTTCGAATCACCATCCAATATCAAAAGTCCGAATTCAGAAAAAAGTCTATTAACCAGGATTCTGATCGCCTGTGTTAAAGTATTTCCGGTTTTATAAGCTTCTTTAAGCATTAAAATCAATTCGGTTCCGAAGACAGAATCTTTAAATTCTTTTTCAAACTCAGAAATAAAATAGGTATCACTGATTTGAATTCTGCCTACCGGGCCACCGGATTTCTCGTTGATCTCGTAGAAATGATTTTCTGTTTTAAAATGGTTGATTTCAGCAAAATCATGATCTTCTGAAGCCATCCAATAGACCGGAACAAAATTGAAGTCCGGAAAATTTTCTTTGAGATAAGTACATGTTTTTATCGTCTGCAATATCTTATAGACAAAGAAAACAGGTCCCGAAAACAGGTTCAACTGATGTCCTGTAGTAACAGTAAATGTATTGGGAAGCTGAAGATCCGCCACATTATCTTTTTGCTTTGAAGAAAGCGTAAGCTCCGAAAGCTGCTCTTCTAGTACCGCAGACAATATTCTTCTCTGCTCTGATGATAAAGACGAATCGCCTTTAAGATGGATCTGCTGACGAAAATGATCTACAGAAAATGTTTTATTTTCAAACCCCTCAATTTGTTGATTCAAAAAATCTTTTACCAATTGAGGAATACTTTCTATATCGTTGAATGATATCTTATTAATTGTTTTCAACCTGTATCGTTTTTAGTTGAACAAATACCACACAATTCCAATATTCAGTCTGAAATCATATACCGGATAGTGTGGGAATGCATACGCTTTGTTGTTGGAAATAAGAGTTCCTATCTGCTGACCTTCGATGAAGAAGAACATTTTCTTCACTTTCAAATTGATATAAAGATCGGCAATCGGCTGCCCACCAATAGAGAACGAACCGGAATCAGGTAACATATATTCGTTTAGGATGGGAAAATATTCTCTTGAAGCAAATTTAGAGAAGTAATACACCTTAAGTCCTGCCTGGATTTCTGCGGCTTTCTTAAAGGCCTGCGTCTGAAAGAAGAAATTGGCTCTTCCAATAAAGCTTGGCATCGGAAGCAGATTTTTATTTGTCAATGCATTTTGGAAATGCAGCCTTGTATTCAAATGGAATTTACCAAAACTAAAGGTAGCATCTCCTCCAATCTGAGAAATATTAAGAGAGCTGTCACTTTGCTGTGGGCTACCTTCGTTATCGATATACGTATAATTGTCTATTCTGAAATAGTTGGCAAAAATTTCTGTTTTGAACCACTTCAGGTTTATACTTCCTCCGATTTCCATTACCGATTGGTTTCTGGCATTTTCAAGGTAATAATTAAAACTGTTATATACGGAAGTATTCAAGAGGTAATTGAATGAAGGATATGCGCTTTGGAAATTTACTTTAGCATTGACAAAATAATCCTTTACCGGTTCAAATTTTAAAGTATTGGCAGTTCTAAGATAGCTTTTAAACTGACTTCCGTTTGAAAATTCAAGGAAGGAATTCAACTGAACTTTATCCCAAAGTTTTACCTGCAGATTTCCTACAGCACCAATTCTGTTTTCTTTAAGTTCTGACGGAAAAGATACGCCTCCTATAGATACGACATCCCTGATTCCGAATTTGATCATCTGGTAACGAACTCCAGCATCCAGTTTGAATTTTTCATTATTAAAAACCAGACTTACCGTGTTACTGAAATTATCAGAATATTTCTTTGTTGTCAGAGGAAAATTGGCAACGATTTCACTATCATCTTTATACCAAACCCTTTCCAGTGCTCCCTGATTATAGTAGTATTTATTTCCCTGATGTAACATCGTGTGGCGTATACTAAAAGGAAATTTCTCAGCATTGAAAGGTGTAAACTGATGACTCAGGTAATATCTCCGGTAAGAAAACTGTGAGCTGCTTGAAGAAAGATTCATCTGGGCATTCTGTCTGTTTCTATAATTACTGTCGCCACTTTGAAATAAATTATCTTCGACAATTCCACCACTTTCCTGATTATTTACATTTTGATGCAGGTAATGGGCAAAAAGCTCATAGTTTCCACTTTTGGAAATATAATGTCCTGAAAATATTGTGTTGTTGTTTGCTGCCAGTGAGTTTCTATACAATCCCTGAGATCTTAACCCCATATATTCAAGGGCAAAATTGAATCTTTTCCCAATATTTTGGGTGTAAGTAGAGTTCAATGCGGCACCGTTTCTCATTGCATTATGATAGATGAATGCGGCAGTAGGAGTTTTTACATCATAATATTTTACATCATTGGCTCCGAGAATCATATATGCTTTATTGGAAGGCAATAAAGACAGGTTCTGTTCCGGATTCACTTCAAATACAAGAGGGTTAAATCCTGACCCGATATTGGCAGGCTGTACTCTTCCGAAGTTATCTTGATTATTATATTGAGAGAAAATGTGTGTCTTATCAAAAGTCATCACGGTATCAAAGACTTTCTTTTCTGAAAACTGTGTCTGAAAGAGATAATCATTGATTGTAGGTTTGAAAATTTTCAAAGAATCTTTTTTACCGGAGTCTATGACAAGAGTATCTTCCGGGTTTCGTTGAAGTTTTTGAGTTTTTATAGAATCCACAACCTGCGCCTGAGCAGCCAAACTGAAGAAGGTGATTATGAAAAGGATGTACTTCATTATTCATTATTGTTCAGCAAATTTAATAAAAAAAAGGCTGTCTCATTTTTGAGACAACCTTTTTAGTTAAATAAAAAGAAAATTTTCTTTTTTTATCCCTTTTTTCTATGATTAGAAATGTGGGTTATTTACAATTTCTTCCTGAGGAATTGTTAAAGATACTCTAGGATCATTATAAGGGAACGCAGTACCTACGAAGAACAAGTGGTTAGAACCTCTTGTAACGGTAGCTTTGTTTCTCTTAAATGCTAAGTAAGATTTACCTTCACCCCAGAATTCAAATCTTGTTTGGTTGTAGATTTCTGCTTGAAGAGCTGTTCCTGTCAAAGTATCAAGGAAACTGTCAACATAAGCTGCTGCTGTTTTGTTTGGCTCCGCAGGATCTGTTGAATCTGAATATCTATTGTAAAGTACTTGTTTTAAGATAGTTTTAGCCTCAGCATCCTGTCCTGTTTTAGCAAGAGATTCAGCAGCCAGGAAATAGAATTCATCTACTCTCATGAAGATATAGTCCGCAGTAATCTGTCTTTGTCCCTGAGCAATTCTGTTAAGGTCAAAGAACTTGTTACCAGGGAAGTTTCTTGCAGGAGTAGTAGCTATAGGAGTTCCCTCACTATCATTAATTGTACTCATCACAAATTGATTTCTTCTGATATCACGGGCTTTCATATTATTATACAAGCCTAGATCAATTCCTTTTCTTGTCCCTACTGAAGCATAGCTATATGAGAACATATCCACTTGGCCCCACCAGCTAACCAGGTCTAATCCGTTTACAACAGCGATATCAAATCCCCACATCCAGCTAGGTGTCTTCAAATCATTGAATCCTCCTCCACTTACTACGTTAGATCCTGCCGAATGTGCCATTCTTACAGTTTCTGTTTTGGTAGTAGACGTATAACCATAATCATTAATGATCTCTTTAGAGAGTTTAGCAGCTTGCACCGGTTGATCTATTGCAGCATATGTATAAGCCAAAAGACCTTTGGCAACAGACTGATCGATCATTCCTTTATTTGTTCTCTGGAAACCTTCAAGATAATTTACAGCTTTAGTCAAATCGTCCACAATAAGTGCATATACCTGAGCTTGAGTAGATTTTGGTTGAGCCGGCATACCTGCTTTTGTATAAACAGGAATTGCTGCTTCACTAGCACTATATCCTTTCGTATAGAATTGCATCAGATAAAAGTAAGCATAAGCACGTAGAGCTTTAGCTTGTCCCATTGCATATTTATCAGCATCAGTAGTAGGAACAAAATCCGTCCCTCCAAGAGCATCAATAATTTGGTTCGCACCTGCAATCATTCTGTAATAGTACCTCCATGGTTTGTAGTTCATGGTATTGGTAAAGTCAGTCTGAGCGGTCATATTTGCCATGGCAACATACCATCCGTAAGATGTAGCCTCAAGAGCCATATCCTGGGAAAGCATGTCACTGTAAATATCGTATCCTTTTTGACCGAAGTCATCATGATCCAAATCTGTTCCCCCTGTTCCTGTGTTAATCATCATCACATACAACCCATTCAGTTTTGTTTGTGCAGGAGCATCAGCAATTGTTTCTGTAGGTGATGATTCAAGAAACTCTTCACGACATGAAACAGTCAATGCTGATAATGCTATACTTAATAATAATATCTTTTTCATTGTAAATTAATAGTTAGAAGTTAATTTTAGCTCCAAAAGTTATAGTAGATAATGGTGCATAAGCATATGTGCTACTTGCTCCTGTTTCTGAAACACTTGGATTAAATCCTTTTCTTTTTGTTGCAATCCATAAGTTATCTCCACTTACGAATAAGTTGAATCCTGTAAGGCCAATTGCTTTTACAAAGTCCTGAGGAAGGTTATATCCTAAACGGATATTATTAAGTGCCAGATAGTCAGATTTCACTAGGAATCTGCTTGATCTTGCATTTTGGTTAGCATCAATAGCAGCGTTAGAAGACATTCTTGGAACATCTGTTACATCACCAGGATTCTGCCATCTTTGTCTGATATCAGTGTGCCAGTTGTTGTTACCTACAACACCGTTACCCATCAGCCCGGCATAAAGCCCGTCATATGCATATCCACCAAGACTATAAAGGAATTGTACTCCCAGGGAGAACTGCTTATATCCAAAATCTAAGTTGAATGCTCCTCTAATAGCAGGAATAGCAGATTTATCTAAGAATTTCTGAGTTGCCTGAGAATATACTTCTGTAACTCCTGTTCTGATGTCCGCATTAGGATTCAGCTTTTGGAATTCATAAAGTGACCCGATTTGTTCACCTGCATCAAATTTTCCGTTTCCGTTGGTATCAACATAGCTGACAGACCATTGAGCGGCACCGGTAGCTGAATTTACTCCTACATATTCTCTCATGTAAAAGTCGTATAATGATCTTCCTTCTGCTCTACCAAAACCTGCTTCAGATAAATCAATGATCTTAGCAACTCCAGTAGATGGATCAATTGGCATCTGTGTAAGTTTATTACGTAAGATCTCACCATTGATACCAAAATCAAGATACATATTATCTTTATTAATGATATGTGTTTTCAAAGTAAATTCTAAACCTTGGTTAACAAGCTTACCATCATTTACTTTTAAAATTCCATTACCTGTAGAAGGAGCTAATCTGTTATCAAAAATCAAGTCGTTTGTTGTTCTGTGGTAGTAATCCACTTCAAGCTCAACAGCTCTGTTTTTAAACAATCCGATTTCAGCACCTACCTGGAAGATATTAGATTTCTCCCAAGTTAAATTAGGATAACCATCTCTGTCATAAGTAGCAGCAGGAAGTCCCATGAAGTTTCCTGGATTATATACATTATATCCTGGATAGTATCCTCCATTTTGAGCTGAAGCAGCAGTACTTCCAACGATCGACTGATCACCTACTGTACCATAACTCGCTTTTAATTTTAAATGTTTGATGGTTTTATTATCATTAAGGAAATTTTCCTTTGTAACTAACCATCCAAATCCTGCTGACCAGAATGTATCCCATTTATTTTGTAAGAATCTTGAAGTTCCATCTCTTCTAACTGTTCCGTTGAAGAAATATTTCCCTTGGAAGTCATATGTTAACTGTCCGAAATAAGATTCTAGTGTATAATTATATGTGTAAGAATTGGATAACGATTCTCCCACCCCCTGATTCAATTCAGGAATCATATCAATAATAGTTGGTCTTCCAGCAGATAGATACTTTTGTTCCCAGCTGTTACTTTCGTGAGCTGCAAAAGCCATCACATTGTGATCACCAAATCTCTTTTGGTATCTTAATAACTGTAACCAGTTATAAGCCATTAATTCAGTCTTAGATTTGGAAATATAACCATTCTGACTCGCTGCATTTCCATAGAAAGGGTTATCTACCTGATCATTACTGTTGTTATAATATTGCCCTCCAATTCTTGTTTCAAAGCTTAAATTTTTAGTAATATCAGCTTTTAAGAACATGTTGGCATTGATCTCATGTTTATAGAAGTTGTTGATATTATTGGTAGCATCACCAATTGCATTGGTAAGACCTCCAAATCCTCTACCGTAATCTCCCATACCATAATCAAACTGATTTCCTCCAAAGTGTGGATCCGGAATTTTATTTCCATTTGCATCACGTGTAAATAGTGGATATAGGGAAGGAATATTATCTACAAACCAGAAAATACTTCCTGAATCACTACTTTGTCCGTTTCTTTTAGCTTTAGAGTATGCATAACCTAAATTAAATTCTCCCTTCAACCAAGGTCTTGCCTGGTGAGTTAAATTTAATCTACCATTATATCTTTCAAAGTTTGAGTTAATAGAATATCCTTTATCACTTAAGTAACCAATATTCGTATAATATGTTGTTTTACCGCTACCACCACTGATGGATAGGTTATTTTCCGTTCTTGCAGAAGTTTGGAAAGCATAATCTTCCCAGTTTTCCGGATCATAGATTCTACCAATTCCCGAACGTACCATACCGGTATTAGGGTCAATCAGATTTGCAGCCGGTGTACCCCAGATATTATAATCCGGGCTAATTCCCGCTGTACTAAAAAGTCTTGTGTTAGCATATGCGGTTGGATTAGCGTTCCCAGCAAGTCTACCTTGGTTTCTTAACGCCTGCCAGCTTAATCCAACATATTCTTCAGGAGAGCTGATTCTTGAATATCTTGGAAGTAATGACATGTTGAAACCGACCTTAGATTCCAACTGGATTACAGATTTGCTAGATCTACCTTTCTTAGTATTAATAACAACAACCCCGTTAGCACCTCTAGCACCATAAATAGATGTAGCGGTAGCATCTTTAAGGATCACCATGTTTTCAATGTCCTCAGGGTTAATTGAGCTCACATTTCCTGTAAAAGGCATACCATCAAGTACGTACAATGGGCTTCTGTTTCCACTCATTGAACCAAAACCTCTGATACGGATAGTTGCATCTGTACCAGGCTGTCCAGAAGTATTGATTACTCTTACCCCTGCTGCTTCCCCTGCAAGCGCCTGGCTCACAGTAGATACGTTTTTCGAATCAATTGACTTAGCATCAACTTTAGACGCTGTTCCAACATAACTTTCTTTTGGAACCTGGCTATACCCTATTACAACAACTTCTTCAATCGCTGTTTCTCCAGCTGTTGTATCTTTAGGCTTTTGCTGTGCGTAAGCGGCTTGCCCCAAAAAGAACAAAGCTCCCGCACTTAGTACACGTAGTTTAACATTCATATTAACAAATTTTAATATATTTTAGCGACAAATATGTTAATAAATATTAACACTAGCAAATTTTTAACTTAGCATTAGACGTATTTTTTTAACAACAAATACCGTTTTAAACTTAAATTATAAAAATATGATAATTTTAAAGACATAAAAAAGGTTAAAAACAAAAAAAAACTATAAAAAATACAGTTTCAATAATTAATTATAAATGTATATTTTTTTATTTATAATGATTCTAAACTAAAATATAGAATAAAATCAATTGCTTACATTACTTTATATGAAAAAAATACAGAAAAACGAGATTCACCACACAAGTTCAACACTTTACCTTTCAGTAATACTTTTCATATTTAATTACGGAATATAGTTATACTGCCAAAAAACTTTGGGGTAACATATTCTTTTTCTTTAACAGAAAATAATTTAAGCGAAAAAATTACGCAAATAAGTTAAATAACATTAATTTTATCAACATTAGCAATAAGGAATTAAAGTATAATAAAGGGAATTTAGGAAATTTGAATTCATGAAACTATCTTTCTTTATACTGCCATATTACTCTAAATTATCCTATATCGATTAAAAATTCCTATAAAATAGTAATATTACTGTCGCTTTGAATGCACCTCAGGAAAATCCTTATCCGTTAACAAAAAGGCATTAATTCATATCTATATTTTAACAAATAAGATCACAATTTATTGGCTAAGGGTATTGGATTCAATCCAATCAGAATACACACTCACCATTAAATTTTATCAACAAATGAGCATAAAAAAGCGCCACCTCTTCGAGGTGGCGCTTCATATAAGTATTTTAAGATATTATTTAAGCTTTTTCTTAACAGCTACTTCTTCGTATACTTCAAGAATATCGCCGATTTCAATATCATTGTATCCTTTAAGATTCAGACCACATTCGTAACCTTTTGTTACTTCCTTCACATCATCTTTGAAACGTTTCAAGCTTTCAAGCTCGCCGTCAAATTTAACGATTCCGTCTCTTAATACTCTTACTTTTGAGTTTCTTGCTACTTTTCCTGAAAGAACCATACATCCGGCAATTGTTCCAACCTTAGAGATTTTAAATACTTCTCTGATTTCCACATTACCAATAACCTGTTCTTTGATCTCAGGCGAAAGCATACCTTCCATAGCTTCCTTCACCTCTTCGATAGCAGCATAGATTACAGAATAATTTCTGATCTCAATTTCTTCTCTATCTGCAAGGTCTTTAGCATTAGCACCGGCTCTTACGTTAAATCCGATAATAATTGCATCTGAAGCTGCGGCTAAGTTAACATCAGATTCAGTAATCTGACCTACGCCTTTATGAAGGATATTAACGTTGATTTCAGCTGTTGATAATCTCTGTAACTGATCAGATAATGCTTCAACAGATCCGTCCACGTCACCTTTAAGGATAATGTTCAATTCTTTAAAGTCACCCAAAGCAATTCTTCTACCCAATTCTTCAAGCGTCGTATGCTTCTTGGTTCTGATAGAAAGTTCTCTTTGAAGCTGCTCTCTCTTATTAGCGATTGTTTTTGCTTCACTCTCGTCAGCGTATACTTTAAACTTATCACCAGCTGTAGGAGCTCCGTCAAGACCTAAGATCGTAACCGGAATTGAAGGCCCTGCTTCTTTAAGGTTTCTACCTCTTTCATCAAGCATAGCTTTTACTTTACCGTGGTTTTTCCCGGCAACTACGTAATCTCCAACTCTTAGAGTACCTGTTTGTACCAACATAGTAGCAACATACCCTCTCCCTTTATCCAGTGAAGCTTCAATAACAACTCCCTGGGCATTTCTATCCGGATTGGCTTTTAAGTCAAGCATTTCTGCCTGAAGTAATACTTTCTCCAATAGAACATCCATATTATTACCGAATTTCGCAGAGATTTCCTGAGACTGAACATTTCCTCCCCATTCTTCAACAAGGATATTCATTCCGGAAAGCTGCTGTCTGATATTATCCGGATTTGCACTTGGCCGGTCTACTTTGTTCAATGCAATAATCATTGGTACACCAGCTGCCTGAGCGTGAGAAATTGCTTCTCTCGTCTGAGGCATCACATCATCATCTGCTGCAATTACAATAATTGCAATATCTGTGATCTGAGCACCTCTTGCTCTCATTGCTGTAAACGCTTCGTGACCCGGAGTATCCAAGAAAGTAATTCTCTGTCCGTTTTCAAGCTTCACGTTATACGCACCGATATGCTGTGTAATTCCTCCGGATTCACCTGCAATTACATTGGTTTTTCTGATGTAGTCAAGTAATGAGGTTTTACCGTGGTCAACGTGTCCCATTACAGTAACGATTGGAGCTCTGCTTACTAAGTCTTCTTCGTTATCGATTTCTTCTTCAGTATCATTTTCTTCCAGATCAGCATCTGAGAATTCGATTTTATAACCAAATTCATCCGCTACTAATAATAAGGTATCTGCTTCCAGTCTTTGGTTCATGGTAACCATTACCCCAAGTGAGAAACATGCAGAAATCACCTCTGTTGGTGAAACGTTCATTAAGCTGGCTAATTCACCTACTGTAATGAATTCCGTAACTTTAAGAGTTCTGTCTTGTGCTTCAAGCTCTTGTTGACGCTCATCCTGTTCTCTTCTGTATGTTCTTTTATCTTTTCTGTGTTTCGCAGATTTAGATTTACCACCTTTATTGGTCAGTTTCTCTAATGTTTCCTTAATCTGGTTTTTAACTTGCTCGTCAGTCAATTCAACCGGCATGACTCTTTGACCAGGTCTGTTGTTTTGACCGCCTTTTTTGAATCCACCACCTTGGCCACCCGGACGGTTTCCTCCCTGGTTGTTTCCGAAACGGTTTCCACCTTGACCTCCCTGGCCTTGAGGACGGTTCCCCTGGCCTCCTTGCCCCTGACGGTTTCCACCTTGTCCACCGTTGTTATTCTGACGGTTTCCTTGGCCCTGACCTCCTTGGTTGTTATTGTTTCCAGAGTTTTGGTTATTCCCCTGACCTTGTTGGTTATTCTGACCAGGTTTTTCTATTCTCTTTCTTTTCTTTTTCGCTCCAGAACCAGGTTTTGGTGCAAACTGAGTCAGGTCAATCTTTTCTCCGACAATTTTAGGACCGTCAAGTTTTTGATATACTGTCTCAATTTTCTGTGGTTCCTGAGACTCCGGTTCAGCATCCACTTTCGGAGCTTCTACTTTTTTCTCCTCTGCAACTACCGGCTTAGGAGTTTCTTTTACTGGTTCCACAGGTTTTATTTCTTCTTTTTTCCCCTCTACTTTTGGTTTGTCTTTTTCACAGGTCTATTTCTAGATTCTATCTGAGACAAATCAATTTTATCCAAAACTTTAAACTCCTGCTTTTCAGGTGCTGCTTTCACTTCCGGTTCTTCTTTCACGATTTCTTCTTTCTTTTCTTCAACCGGTGTCGCTACAGGAGCAGCAGGGGTTTCTTCAACTTCAGGCTTGCTAGTTTCCAAATCTATTTTACCTAAAATTTTAGTTTCTGGTTTATTTGCTTTAGCTCTTATCACTTCAGGGGTTTTCTTCTCTTCAATTTCCAGTTTTTCTTCCGGAACTTTAGTAATCACCACCTCATGGGAAGCCTTTCTTTGTTCGCCATCCTTAGCAAACTCAGCCTCCAATGCAGAATATGCCGCTTCTTCCAATTGAGCGTTAGGATTGCTTTCAACCTCAAACCCCCTTGATTGTAAAAATTCTACTAATCTGGACATCGAAATGTTGAATTCCTTAACCGCTTTATTTAATCTAATTTTTGGCATCTATATTATTTACTATTTTTTTAATTCTTAAAATTAAAGTATTTCTTTTTTACTGTTTATTAAAATTTATTTAAAATCTTAATCTTCAAACTCTTCTCTCAGAATACGTTTTACCTCTTCAATAGTTTCTTCTTCAAGGTCAACCATATTTAAAAGACTTTCTGTCTCTTTATCTAATACTGATTTTGCAGTAGTAAGTCCTACTTTCTTAAATTCATCCAAAATCCACTGCTCGATATCATCATTGAATTCTCTTAATTCAACATCATCATCCTCGCTGGACTCTCTGTATACATCAATTTCGTATCCTGACAACCAAGAAGCCAGTCTGATATTCTGTCCTTGTTTTCCGATTACTTTAGAAATCTCTTCAACAGGGGTATATACTAATGCATAGTTTTGATCCTCGTTGATGTCAATTTTATTAATGGTAACATTTCCTAAAGCTCTCTTCACCAAAATCTCAGAGTTTTTAGACCACTGAATAACATCGATGTTTTCATTTCTCAACTCTCTTACAACGCCGTGAATTCTGGATCCTTTCACCCCAACACAAGCTCCTACAGGATCTATTCTGTCATCGTAAGCATCTACTGCAATCTTCGCCTTCTCTCCCGGAATTCTCACTACCTTTTTCAAGATAATTGTTCCATCCTGGATTTCAGGAATTTCCAGCTCTAATAACTTCTCTAGGAATTTAGGTGCAGTTCTGGAAATAATAATCTGTGGTTTAGAACCTTTAAAGTCTACTGTTTCAACAATAGCTCTGATATTCTCACCCTTTTTAAAGAAATCGGATGGGATCTGGTTTTCTTTAGGTAAGATAAATTCGTTTCCTTCATCATCCAGCAAAATCACGTGTTTGTGACGGATATGGTGGATTTCTCCTACTACAATCTCCCCGATCTTATCTCTGAATTGCTCGTACAGCATTGCATTATTATGCTCCTGAAGTTTTGTAGCCAGAATCTGCTTCAGTGTAAGAATATTTCTTCTTCCCAACTGGGCAACAGGGATTTCCATTGTAAAGTCTTCTCCCACTTCGAAAGTAGGGTCAATTTTCTTTGCTTCAGAAATTTCAATTTCCAAATCATCGTCTTCAGACATTTCGTCCTCTACAATTGTTTTATTTAAAAATATCTGAAAATCTCCTTTATCAGGGTTTACAATCACATCAAAATGATCATCTGAATCGAATCTTTTTCTCAAAAGTGTCTTCAGTGAATCTTCAATAATTGCCATAAGATCAATCTTACTGATCCCCTTTTCGTCTTTAAAATCACCAAAGGATTCAATCAACGCTATATTATCCATCTATTCTTTTTTCTTTTTTAAAATTTAATTACTACTAATGCCTTTTTGATCTCAGAGTAAGAAATTTCTTTCTCCTCTTCCACATCCACTTTACCTTTCCCGATATCTTTCGGCTTTCTGTAACGTAAAACAAGTGTGATCTTCTCGTCGTCTACTTTTGACAATTCCCCTTCAATTTTAGAAGAATCCTCCAGCATCACCTCAATCTCTCTTCCTATGTTTTTATTGAACTGTCTTGGTGTTACTAATGGCTCGCTCAGTCCTGCAGACATCACCTGAAGGCTGAAATCATGTTCTTCACGATCCATATTGAATTCTATAGCACGGCTTGCATCAAGGCAATCCTGCAAAGAAACTCCGTCATCACCATCTAAAATCACTGTAATATCATCCCCGGCAGAGATCTTAAGATCAATAAGAAACAGATCTTTTCTGGTCTCAAGGAATTCATTTAATAATTCTTCAATTCTTTTTTTAAACTCCATACATTCTTTTATCTTGATTTACAGTACGAAAAAAGGCTTTCTTGCGAAGCCTTCCCATTTTTTCCGTAAATCCAATGCAAATATACGCTTTTTTTCCAAAAATGCAAAATTATCTTATTATCAAGTAAATAGAGATCAGTTCTTTTACAATAATTTAAAGAAGCAGATGAAGTATTTTTATTATTTTTGTTTCTGAATTTTAAAAACAAACATTTTGAATATAACGATTGTAGGAACAGGTTATGTAGGACTAGTGACAGGAACTACCCTTGCAGAACTTGGCAATTCAGTATACTGTGTTGATATTGATGAAAAGAAAGTAGAAGGTATGAAAAACGGCATTGTTCCCATCTATGAGCCGAACCTTGAAGAAATGTTCCTCAGAAACATTCAGTCTGAAAGATTATTCTTCACTACAAATTTAAAAGAAGCTTTAGACAAAAGCGAAGTTATTTATCTTGCTTTACCTACTCCCCCGGGAGAGGATGGTTCTGCAGATCTTTCTTATGTATTAAAAGTTGCCAACGATATTGGTGAAATGATGACGGAATATAAGGTCATTGTAAATAAAAGTACTGTACCTGTAGGAACTGCCGATAAGGTAAGGGAAACGATTGCTGCCAAAACAGCGGTTTCTTTTGACGTAGTTTCCAATCCTGAATTTTTAAGGGAAGGATTTGCTGTTGAAGATTCTATGAACCCTTCAAGAGTTGTTGTTGGGGCCAGTTCAGAAAGAGCAAAAGACATTATGTCTAAAATCTACCAGCCTTTTACCAATACAGGTATTCCCATTATTTTCATGGATGAAAAATCATCCGAATTGACAAAATATGCTGCCAACTCATTTCTTGCAGTAAAAATTACCTTTATGAATGAAATTGCCAACTATTGTGAAAAAGTAGGGGCAGATGTGGATAAAGTAAGATTAGGAATGGGAAGTGATGACAGAATCGGGCACAGATTTTTGTTTCCTGGAATCGGATATGGTGGAAGCTGTTTTCCTAAAGATGTAAAAGCGCTTATCAAGTCAGGAAAGCAGGAAGATTTCAATTTCCAGATCCTTGAAGCTACCGAAAATGTAAACACAGCTCAGAAAGTAATCCTAATTTCAGAAATTGAAAAATATTTCGGAGGAAGCATCGCTGGGAAGAAAATAGCAATGTGGGGCCTTGCTTTCAAAGCCAATACTGATGATATCAGAGAAGCTTCATCTTTAGACAATATTGCTCTATTGCTTGAGAAAGGAGCTGAAGTTGTAGCGTATGATGCGGTGGCAGAAAGTAATGTCAAAAAACTTCTGGGTGACAAGATACAATATGCTAAAGGAATGTATGATGCCCTGGAAGGAGCTGATGCTTTATTCATATCAACGGAATGGCCGGAGTTCAAAAATCCAAATTTTGAACTGATGGCTAAAAAAATGAATAATAAAGTTATTTTTGACGGAAGAAACATGTACCCGCTTGAAATCCCGGAACAGAACGGATTTTATTATAAAAGCATAGGCAGAAAAACCATTTCACAATAATATTAAATGAAAAACATTATCATTACAGGAGGGGCAGGCTTTATTGGCTCTCATGTTGTAAGAGAATTTGTAAAAAACAACCCAAACACCACAATCATTAACCTTGATGCTCTTACATATGCCGGAAACCTTGAAAACCTTAAGGACATCGAAGATGAACCAAATTATGTTTTCGAGAAAGCCGACATTACCCAGCCGGAAGAACTAAGAAGGGTATTTGAAAAATACAATCCTGACGCCGTTGTACACCTGGCTGCTGAAAGCCATGTTGACAGAAGCATCACGGATCCGATGGCATTCATCAATACCAACGTCAACGGAACAGCCAATCTCCTTAATCTTTGTAAGGAATTCTGGACATTAAATCCTGATCACACCCACGGAAGATTTCCTGATGAGAAAAGAACCAACCTCTTCTATCACGTTTCTACCGATGAAGTATATGGAAGCCTTGGAGAAACCGGATTTTTTCTGGAAACGACGTCTTATGATCCGCAATCTCCTTACTCTGCATCAAAAGCAGCCTCCGACCATCTGGTAAGAGCTTATGGAAATACTTATGGATTACCATTTATCATTTCCAACTGCTCCAACAATTATGGACCGAATCATTTCCCTGAAAAATTAATTCCATTGTGTATTTCAAACATTATTAATGAAAGACCTTTGCCCATTTACGGAGATGGAAAATATACCAGAGACTGGTTATTCGTGATTGATCATGCTAAAGGAATCCACCAGATTTTTAATGAAGCAAAAACCGGAGAAACCTATAATATCGGAGGCTTCAATGAATGGCAGAATATTGACCTGGTAAAGGAACTGATCAAACAAATGGATGCTAAACTGGGAAGACCTGAGGGCTATTCGGAAAAGCTGATCACGTTTGTAAAAGACAGACCGGGACACGATAAGCGCTACGCCATTGACGCTACAAAACTGAATAAAGAACTGGGCTGGAAACCATCCGTAACTTTCGAAGAAGGACTGGGAAAAACCATCGACTGGTATCTAGAGAATAAAGAATGGCTTGATAATGTAACATCAGGAAACTACCAGGAATATTACAATAAACAATACAGTTAATTGCCCAACACTAAATAATCACCGACAACACAAATGAAAACCGAATAATTCGCAAAATACATGAAAGGAATAATATTAGCCGGAGGATCCGGAACCAGACTTTACCCTCTAACAATCGCAGTCAGCAAACAGCTTATGCCTGTTTATGACAAACCTATGATCTATTACCCACTTTCTACGCTTCTATTAGCGGGAATTAAAGATATCCTGATCATTACCACTCCACATGACCAACCGGGATTCATCAAACTTCTTGGCGACGGCTCTCAGTTAGGGTGCAATATAGAATATGTTGTTCAGCCAAGCCCGGACGGGTTGGCGCAGGCATTTATTCTGGGAGAACAATTTATCGGAAATGATCCTGCTGCACTTGTTTTAGGAGACAACATTTTCTACGGTTCTGAAATGGGAACCTTATTAAAAAACAAGACCAATCCTGACGGAGGTGTTGTTTTCGCTTATCACGTGGCAGATCCGGAAAGATATGGAGTGGTAGAATTTGATGACAACTTCAAAGCCGTTTCTATTGAAGAAAAACCTTTGCAGCCGAAATCAAATTACGCCGTACCCGGATTGTATTTCTACGATAACGAGGTGGTAGAAATTGCCAAAAACATACAGCCTTCTGCAAGAGGAGAGCTTGAAATCACAGATGTAAACAATGTTTATCTGAGCAAAGGAAAATTAGAGGTAGGAGTTCTGGACAGGGGAACCGCCTGGTTGGATACGGGAACATTCGATTCTCTTCATGATGCTTCTGAATTCGTAAGCGTTATTGAAAAAAGACAGGGATTCAAAATCGGATGTATTGAGGAAATAGCCTTTAGAAATAAGTTTATTAACGAAGAAAAACTATTGGAAACCGCGGTTAAATATGGAAAAAGCGGTTATGGACAATACCTTAAACAACTGGTTGGTAAATAACCATATAATTTATTAAATATGCAGACTATTGGCTTTATAGCCAATAGTTTTTGCTCATCATAACAATTATCAATATATTAGTTGTTATTTTTTAGTTTTATGTAAACAATTGTTCATAAACTAAACAATACGGTAAGAAATTAATTATTATAAATTTGCAAAAACTTACACAAATGAACGAACCACAGCAAAAGTGGACGGAAACGATTGAAGCCAACCATTCTTTACTTGATATACAACTCAAAGAAGTATGGCGGTATAAAGATCTTGTTTATATGTTTGTCAAAAGAGACTTTATATCAAGTTTCAAACAAACTATTTTAGGACCTATCTGGTTTTTTATTAATCCTATTTTTACGACTATTACCTATTTGGTTATTTTCGGAAGGTTTGCAAAGCTGCCTACAGATGGGGCTCCCGGTGTTATATTTTATCTTGCAGGTGTTACTTTGTGGAACTATTTTTCAGGAGCACTCCTTGGTACTTCGGCCACATTTACAGGAAATGCAGGGATTTTTGGCAAAGTATATTTTCCAAGACTGGTAACACCTATTTCCATAGTCATCTCAAACCTGATGCGTTTGAGCGTGCAGTTTATGTTATTTCTTCTTGTTTGGATCTATTATGTATTTAAAAACGAAATCTCTCCAAACTGGTGGGTTTTAGCAACTCCATTCTTATTAATTCTTATGGCATTATTTGCTTTAGGAGTTGGAATGATTTTTTCAGCACTTACTACAAAATATAAGGATTTAAGCATGCTATTAACTTTTGGTATTACATTATATATGTATGCTACCCCTGTAATCTATCCTGTATCAATGCTACCTGGATATTTCAAGAAATTAGCAAAGTTTAATCCACTGACGGGTATTTTTGAATGCTTTAAATACGGATGGCTGGGAGTGGGTGACTTTTCACCGGTAATGCTTGTAGCCAGTACAATTATCATTTTACTTCTTCTTGTTGTCGGAGTAGTTACTTTTAATAAGGTTGAAAAAACATTTATGGACACAGTATAATCCCATATTATTGGATATAAACAATACTGAGTAAAAATTTAAAACACGAAAACATGCTAGCTTTAAAAGCAGAAAATATATCAAAACAATATCGTCTGGGAGAAGTCGGAACAGGTACTTTATCACATGATCTCAACAGATTTTGGCATAAAGTACGGGGGAAAGAAGATCCCTATTTAAAAATTGGTGATGCCAATGACAGGACTACTCAAGGCAATTCTGACTATGTATGGTCACTACGTGATATTAATTTTGAAGTATCCCAGGGGGATGCTGTAGGAATTATTGGTAGAAACGGAGCAGGAAAATCTACTCTTCTCAAACTTCTAAGTAAGGTAACAAAACCTACAACAGGAAAAATTTATACTAACGGAAGGATCGCTTCCTTATTAGAGGTAGGAACAGGTTTTCACCCTGAAATGACAGGCCGTGAGAATGTCTTCTTAAATGGTGCTATTTTGGGAATGACCAGAAAAGAGATTAAACGCAAATTTGATGAAATTGTAAATTTCTCGGGAGTTGAAAGATATATAGACACTCCTGTAAAAAGATATTCTTCAGGAATGTATGTGAGGCTCGCCTTTGCAGTAGCCGCTCATCTGGAGTCTGAAATATTAATTGTGGACGAAGTATTGGCTGTAGGGGATGCAGATTTTCAAAAAAAATGCCTAAATAAAATGAGTGCAGTAACAAAGGGTGAAGGAAGAACCATTTTATTTGTAAGTCATAACATGGCTGCAATTAAAACACTTTGCACTAAGGGAATACTTCTTGACAACGGAAAGGTGGACTACCAAGGAAACATTGATGAAACTGTTTTAAGATATCTTGGAAGCAATAATTCTCACAATACCAATCATTTTATATACGAAAACATTAAAAACGAATTTTTCTGTCTGCAAGAAATCATCTTCAAAAATAAATCAAAAAGCGTGAATGAGCCATTGGATGAAAATGAGGAAATTGAGTTCATTACCAACTTTATTCTCAATACTGATCTGCCGGAACGCTATCATATTACCTATCATCTTAAAAATGATTATGGGGAGGCTTTATTTTCATTCTCAAGCAATGATATTAAATATAAAAAAGGTGAAAATTCTTTAACGTGTATTTTCCCTAAAAAGTTCTTCCAATCAGGAAATTACTATTTGAGCTTTTTCTTTGTAGAAGATAAAAAACAAGCTATTATCGTTGAAAATGATATTGTTTCTTTTTCAGTCGTTGATGGTAACAGAGAAATTGGAGTATATATGGGACGCGAGCCAGGATTTATCCGTCCTGAATTTAACTGGAAAATACAATAAATTATGATTCCCGTAACAAAACCCTTTCTTCCACCTAAAGAAGAATATAATGCATATTTAGAAGGTATCTGGAAAAGAAACTGGCTTACCAATATGGGGCCATTAGCAAGTCAGCTTGAAATGGAGCTCAAAAAATATCTTAAAGTAAACCATCTTCTTTTTGTAACCAATGGCACTATTGCCATACAAATGGCTATTAAAGCATTGGAAATTACCGGCGAAATTATTACGACTCCTTTTTCTTTCATTGCAACTACAAGTACTATAGTCTGGGAAGGATGCACACCTGTTTTTGTTGATATTGATTCCAAAAGCTTGTGCATTGATCCCAATAAAATAGAACAGGCCATCACAGAAAATACTCAAGCAATCCTTGCTACACACGTTTATGGAAACCCATGTGATGTTGAAGCCATAGAAATAATTGCTAAAAAGTATAATCTAAAAGTAATTTACGATGCTGCACATGCTTTTGGGGTAAAGCTTAATGGAAAATCAATTTTTGAATATGGTGATATCTCCACATGTTCATTACATGCTACAAAACTTTATCACACAGTAGAAGGAGGGCTTATAATTACTAAGAATCCTGATATTTTAAAAAAACTGGCTGCAATAAGGAATTTTGGGATTTCAGGATATGATTCTTTTTCAGACATAGGAATTAATGGTAAAAATTCTGAATTCCACGCAGCGATGGGACTGGCTAATTTGAAATATATTAATCAAATACACGAAAAAAGAAGAGCACTTTCCCGATTATATGACGAAAAACTTAAAACCTTAAAAGCAATTAAACCTCTGTGGCATTCTAAGGCAACTGAAAATTTCCCTTATTACCCAATTGTTTTAGAAAGTGAAGAACTTTTACTGAAGCTAAAGAAAGAAATGGATAGTCAGGAAATCTTCACCAGAAGGTATTTTTATCCAAGTTTAGCCTCTGCCCTACCTTACCTCCCAAAATTAGAGTTATCAATAACGGAAGATATTGCTAAAAGATCTTTATGCCTACCATTCTATTATGACATGACTTTTGAAGAGGTTGAATTTATTGCCAGACTAATGCTTAGAATCCAAAATAATTAGTATGAAAACAGCAATCATGCAACCTTACTTTATGCCATATATTGGTTATATGAGCCTGATAAAACATTCTGATCTGTTTATACTCTTTGACACAGTTCAATTTATCAGACATGGATGGATTGAAAGAAATCGTGTACTTAAGCAGAATGGTGGCTGGCTTTATATACAAGTACCATTATTAAAAAACGGTAGAGACACTTTAATTAAAAATTGTTTGATAGATAATTCTAAAGATTGGAAGTCTAAAATCCTCTCCCAGTTACAAATTTATAAAAAACAAGCTCCATATTACTATAAAACTGTTCAACTAATTAAGGAGATATTTGAGGGTGATTATGAAACAATCACTTCCTTAAACAAAAATTCATTGGAAAAAATTTGCACTTATCTGGGCTTTAATAAAGAATTATATGTGTTTTCTGAAATGAATATGGATATTGACGAACCCGATAATCCGGATGAATGGGCTTTAAATATATGCAAGAAACTTGAGGGTAACGTTCATTATATAAATCCAATAGGAGGACTAGAATTTTTTGACACAGAAAAGTATAGTGCTAGTAATATTGATATATCATTTCAAAAAATGATACCAATTGAGTATGATCAGAATAGAACTCCCTTTGAATATGGATTATCCATTATTGATGTTATGATGTTCAACTCTCCCGAAGAGATTAATAATATGTTGGATCAATTTGAATTGGTTACATGATTAATAAAGCAATAGGAGGATATTTTGAACTAGAGACACCTGTTAGCCAATTAGGCTACCCTGGCCACAATTCTATTGCATTAAACTCTGCAAGGAATTGTTTGGAGTATATCCTCCGTTCTCAAAAAAAAATAAAAATCTATATTCCATTCTATACTTGTGATGTCATCTTAGAACCTATTAACAAGGTTAATCTTGAGTATGAATTTTATGATGTAGATTTTAATTTGGAACCCTTATTCAACTATGAAAATATAAAAGATAATGAAACTTTTTTGTACACCAATTATTTTGGTATTAAAGATAATTTCATTAAAAATTTAGTAAAAAAGATACCCAAAAACATTATCATTGATAATGCCCAGGCTCTTTTTTCGCCCGTGATTAATGACATTGATCAATTTTATTCCCCAAGAAAATTTGTAGGTGTTGCAGACGGTGGTTTTTTGTTTACTAATCAAAAAATTGATTTGGAGTTAAAAAAAGATGAGAGCTATCAACGTATGAGCCATCTCTTAAAAAGAATAGATTTATCTGCTGAACAGGGATATACTGATTTTAGTGAAAATGATAAATCATTACAAAACCAACCAATCAAAAAAATGTCAAATTTAACAGAAAAAATACTATCTGGTATTGACTACGAAAATATAAAAAAATGTAGAAGAGAAAATTTCTTTTATTTACATAATGTCTTACAGAAAAAAAATAAGCTTAGTCTCGAAGTCTCGGAAGAATCAATTCCGCTAATTTATCCTTTCAGAACAGATGATAAAAATCTTAGACAAAAACTTATCAACAAAAGAATTTACTGTGCTACCTATTGGCCAAATGTTCTAGATTGGTGTGATGAGACTAAAAACGCTTACACTTTAACAAAAGAAGTCATAGCGCTACCCATAGATCAGCGATATTCTATAAATGAAATGAAAAAAATTCTAGAATGTATAATGTTTTAATAAGACCTCTTGTTAAGGAAGATGCACTGACCTCATATCTATGGAGAAATGATTCTAAAATATGGGAATTTACAGGTTCAAAACCTGATATAGTCATAACAAAAGAAATTGAGACAGCTTGGATTGAAAAAGCGCTTAAGGATAAGACTTCCCGAAGATTTGCTATATTATGCGATCAGGAATACGTAGGGAATGTACAACTTACCAATATTAATGACGATTGTGCAGAGTTTCATATCTTCATTGGAAAAAAGAGCTTTGGGGAAAGGGTATTTCTCAATTGGTAACTTATCAAATATTATATTATGCTAAGGAAGTTTTAAAGATTAAACAAGTTTATCTTACTGTTAATCCGAAAAATATTGCAGCTATAAAATCTTACTTGAAGAATAATTTTGTTATTACAGACCAAAATGAAGAAGAGGTTAGAATGTCTGTATTATTGTCTAATCTTCCTGAAACAACAGTAAGTATATTTGTAATGGTATATAACCATGCAAATTATCTAAAAGACTGCATCAACGGTCTTTTGAGACAAAAAACTACTTTCAATTATGATATTGTTATAGGAGAAGATTGCTCAGAGGACAATTCTAGACAAATATTACTTGATTATCAGAAGTTGTATCCTGGAAAATTTAAGCTTTTACTGTATGCTCAAAATATCGGCGCTGTCAAAAATCAAAATGAAATATTCAAAAATTGTAAAGGTAAATATATTGCTATCTGTGAAGGAGATGACTATTGGATAGATCCTTTAAAACTTCAGAAGCAAGTGAATTTTTTTAGAAGAAAATTTAGACTTTTCTATTCACAGTGGACATGCGCAGAGGCTGATAGACGATAAACTCTCGGATATTATAGGGAACAGCCATAGAAAAAACATATACCAAATACAAGATTTCTATGTTAAAAACAATTTGGTTGCCTGTACTTCTATGTTTAGAAATTACAACTTCCATTTTGATTATTTTAAAAACATCTATTTTGGTGATTGGATGCTGTATGCTGATATCCTAAATTCGTTTCCAAATTCTATGGCTTATGTATCAGAAGAATGCTACTCTGTCTATCGTGTGAACGAATACGGTGCCATGTCACAATTAGTAGGTGTAAAGTCAGATCTAAAGCATTTCTTTCAAATTGAAAGAATTAATCAGTATTTTAAAACCAACTATACTGATAAAGATATTTCAATTATTAATCACTATGCAATTAATGTATATAAACATTATTTAATAAATCAAGAACTAAGGAAGGCATTTGCTATATTTTTGAGACATTTTAAATTGATTAATTTTAAAGTTCCATTTCGAAAATATGCTTCATATTTCCGCTACAGAAAACAATTAAATTAATAGGATGCCTAAATTGATTTCCATTATCGTCCCTTGCTACAATCAGGCCATTTATCTTGATGAATGTCTGCAATCTGTTCTGGACCAAACCTATGGCAATTGGGAATGCATTATTGTGGATGACGGTTCTCCTGACAATACCAAAGAGGTTACTGAAAAATGGATAGAAAAAGACAATCGTTTTATCTATCTTCATAAAGAAAACGGAGGTTTGTCTTCAGCAAGAAATGTCGGTATAGAAGCAGCAAAAGGAGCATGGATTCTTCCCTTGGATGCAGATGATAAGATCAGCAACCGGTATCTGGAATTGGCAGCGAAGGAATTTGATAAACAATATACAATCATTTATTGTAAGGCAGAAAAATTTGGCTCCGTTAATGAATTCTGGGAACTACCCGATTTCAGCCATCAGGCATTAGCCCAAACGAACATCATTTTTTGCACAGCTTTTTTTAAGAAACAAAGTTGGGAAGAAGTCGGAGGTTATGATACTCATATGTTGTATGGTCTGGAAGACTGGGAATTTTGGATTTCACTGTTAGAGAATGGGGGCAATGTGTATAGAATTGATGATGTATGTTTTTATTACAGGATCAAAGAAAATTCTATGATTACCGAACTGAGCCAATCCAGAAAAACAATGATGTTGTTTCATATAGAAAAAAAGCATCTGGATTTTTTCCATCAATATCTGGGAAGTCTGCATCAGCTTCATTATCAGTTGGAGCAGAGTCAGAAAAAAGCGGACTATTACAACAGTCAATTACAGAAATTAATCAATTCCAAAAGATATCAGTTAACAGAAAAAATACTTTCTATTTTTAAAAGATAATGAAGAAACTTGCTATTGTCATTCCGTATTATAAGATAGATTTTCTGGAAAAAACCGTACAATCTATCGTTGCACAAACGAATCGCGATTTTGTGCTCTATATCGGCAATGATAATAGCCCACATGATCCCTTACCTGTTCTCGAGCAATATCTCAGCAATGATGAATATCAATATTTTGATTATAAAGAAAATCTAGGTGGTAAAAATCTGGCTCTACAATGGGCCCGAATTCTGGAAAATGTAAAAGAAGAATGGTTTCTTATTTTGGGAGACGACGATACTGTTTCTGAAAATTTTGTTGAAGAATTTTACCATCACCTGAATACCATTGAAGAGCAAAAAATCAATGTTGTAAAGTTTTCCCAGGCCTTAATGGATGAGGAAGGCAAGATTCTTTCTTCTTTCACAAAATACAATACGACAGAATCTGCAGTACATTTATGGCTGCAAAAAATATATGAAGGGCATCGCTCCAGTTTGTCAGAACACATTTTCAGGAAAAGTGCCTATGAGAAATATCACTTCAGGGAATTTCCTCTGGCGTGGCATTCGGATGATCTCGCGGTGCTGGAATTCTCGGACTTTGGCTCGGTATACTGTATTGATACTGCAAAAACATTTGTACGTATATCTACCGCCAGTATTTCAGGAGATGTAGAAAACAAATCGTATCAGGAAAGAAAGACAGAGGCGAGATATCAGTTTTTCGGATACCTCATCAATACCTATTATGGCAAATTCAGTCCTGATGTTTTACACAAGCTGATCAATGTACATCTTCATTATTGCTGGCAGAATAAAAAGAAATTAAATATCAGTCTTTATAAGCTGTATTATCATTTAAAAAGCTATAAACAGCTTTTAGGTGTTCCCAGAAAAGAGTATCTTTTACTTAAAAACAGCAATCCTGTCTGGGATCCTGCGCATTATACGGGAAAACTGCATCAAGTGACCAACAAGTATCTGTATCAGTATCTGATTCATAATGATGAGCTTGTAAAATCTCAAAGAGAAAACCCGTTACGCATTCCTGTTATCATTATAAATTTTAATCAGCTTCACTACCTCAAGCAACTGATTGCTTTTTTACAGCAGAGAAAATTTGAAAATATCATTATTATAGATAACCAATCAGATTATCAGCCGCTACTTGATTATTATCAAACCATTGAAAAAGAAATTACCGTAGAACGTATGCCTGGGAATCTTGGTCATAAAGTCTTTTTCGACACCCCTTATTTACAGGAAAAATATGGTAAAGGCTATTTTGTTTTAACAGATCCGGATATTGTTCCCAATGAAAAACTACCGGTTGATTTTATGTCTGAGATGATCTCCAAAATGGATATCTACCATAGCACAATCACTAAAGTTGGTTTTGCCCTCGATATAGAAACCATTCCTGACTATTTCCCGTTGAAAGAAAAAGTGCTGAAATGGGAAAAACAATTCTGGGAAAAACAACTGGAAAACAATGTTTATTCAGCCTATGTTGATACCACTTTTGCTTTATATAAACCGTATTATCCGAAACGATTCAATAACCTTGCGTTTTTGGAAGGCATAAGAATTGGAGGAGACTTCACCGCTTTACATGGAGGCTGGTATATGGATCCTCAAAATTATACGGAAGAATATTTGCATTATATTCAATCTGTCGATAAATCCAGCTCATGGAAGCTCAACACCAAAGGAGAACATGACAATAAAGGGATTGCTAAATATGAAAACTAATAGAAACCATGGATATTCTTATTAAAACATAGTTTTTTTAACTATAAAAAACACACATTGGTCAATGATTATAGGAAACGGACTTATCGCCAACGCATTACAAAGCATCGATTCAGAGGATTATCTATTCTTTGCATCCGGTGTCTCCAACTCCCTTGAAACGAGGAGTTCAGAGTTTGAAAGAGAATCTGCTCTTTTAAAAAACACAATGAAAAATAGCAGCGATAAAAATTAATATACTTTTCCACATTAAGTGTAAAAGATCAGTCTAAACAAGACAGTCACTATGTTTTGCATAAGCTGGCTATGGAAGATTATATCCAAAACCATTCAAAAAATTACCTTATCCTCAGAATCGGGAACATTGTAGGAAGAGGCGGAAATCCCAATACCCTTTTTAATTACCTGAAAAACCAGATCAAAAATAACAATGAGTTTACGGTTCACAGTAAGGCAAGAAGATTATTGATCGATATGGACGATATCACAAAATTTCTGGAAATCAACTGCGTTCTTCTTAATAATGGGATTGTGAATTGTGCATTCCCTTATTATTATGATTTAAAAGAGATTATCAGAGCTATTGAGAATAAAACCAAGCAAAAAGGAAAGTACTCAGAAATCAATGAAGGGGATTTTTACAAAGTAGATTTTACAGAAAACATCACCTCCTTTTTCTCCGGAGTGAGCCCGGAAGACTATTTAAATACCTTAACCCAAAAGTATATGTAAAATGGCGAATATATATGTTATCATTGTCACTTACAATGCCATGAGATGGGCAGAAAGATGCTTTACAAGCTTAAGGCAATCTTCTGTGCCTGTGACTTGTATAGTCATTGACAACGGATCTACCGATGGGACCCAGGAATATATAAAAGCCCATTTTCCGGAAGTAGACTTTATTCAATCTCCTGACAACGCGGGATTTGGAAAAGCCAATAATGTCGGTATTGAAAAAGCTTATCAGGAAGGAGCAGATTTCTTTTATCTGATGAACCAGGACGCCTGGATTTATCCGGATAGCTTTCAGCAATTGCTGGACGTATATCATGCTCATCCGGAGAAAAATCAAATCGGGATCATGAGCCCAATGCATCTGGATGGAAGCGAAAAGAAGCTTGATCTACATTTTGAAAATTATCTGGCCAAGGATCTTCGAAACAACAGAATGCTTTCTGACGTCTATTTTGGTGATACCCGGCCCTATTACGAGATCAGTTTTGTGAATGCTGCCCATTGGTGTATTCCAAGGAAAATCATTGAAAAAGTGGGTGGATTTAATCCTTATTTTTTCCATGGTGCAGAAGACTATGAATATGTACACCGTGTGACTTATTTTGAGCTTAAAATCATTGTCTGCTCAAAAAGCAAGGTCATTCATGACACCGTACAGTCATTTTACAAGAAAGAACCCAATGATAAAGCTGAAGCATTAAAAATAGCAAGACTTTCGATGCAAATGCAGAGGGAAACCAAATATCTGGATCCCAACTATGATTATAATGTTAAAAGAGAAAAGACAGCACTTCTTTCCTATCTCCTAAAAATGAGTGTTAAAGGAAATATAAGTGAAGCGAAGTTCTGTCTCGAACAATATAAATACTTTTCGAAAAAATTCGAGGAGATTGAGCAGGCAAGAAAAACTTCAATGACAGCCCAACATCCGTTCCTGAACCTATAAGCAATAATGACTATGGAAAAACTCCCCATCAGCGTCTGTATTCTTTCATGGAAAAGTGGAAACACCCTGAAAAACACTTTAAAATCGTACAAAAAATTCGGTCTTCTGGAAATGATCGAAGATATAGTGGTACTTTTTCAGGAAGTCAGTGATGAAGACAAAAAAACAGCCGATCAGTACAAGGTAAAGTACATAGGATTACAGGAAAATATAGGAATCGGGAAAGGAATGAAAACATTGGCTGAAAATGCAGCCTGCGACAATATTCTCTTTTTGGAACACGATTTTGAGCTGATTGAGGATGAAAAAACTGTATTTTCACGCCTTGAGAGCGGACTGGAATTGCTTAACAACGGCTTCGATGTCATCCGTTACAGAAGCAGAGAGCAACCGGGTTACCCTCTCATCTCTATCAGACATAAAGGTAACGAGCTCAACTATTACGACGATTGGCACGAATGTACTTCCCCTCACCTTCTGGAATCCCTGCACTGGCTGGATCCCGCAGCAGAATTTCCCGACAAAATTCAGAAACAGGGAGAATATTTTATTACCACTTCCCGCTGGGCGAACTGGACCAATAATCCTTATCTTGTTAAAAAAAATTTTCTGCTGGAAACAATTATTCCGTTTTCGGGAGAAACAGCCTCTCTGGAAAGAAATATCGCGGCATGGTGGGTGAAGCAAAACTTTAAGATTGCCCAGGGAGAAGGACTTTTTAAACACAATGATCTCACCAAGTATCCGAAGAAGACCCTTCTTCAAAAGATCAAAGGAAGATTGAAAAAAATATTTAAATAATATGAGCGGAATGAAAATTCTTTTCCATGAAGATGAACTCAATTACAGGGGGACTTCTATCGCAGTTTACGATTATGCAGATTTCAATGAAAGATATCTGGGAAATGAATCTGTAATCGTTTATAATAAAAATGCAAAAACCAATCATCCGCTGGGCATTGAAAAGTTTGAGAAACGTTTCAAAGTACACGGTTATTCAGACTTCAGTGAGGTAGATAAAATGATCACAGAAGATCAGATAGACCTTTTTTATGCCATCAAAAACGGATATATCGACGGAATCGATACCAAAGAAGCTAAAACAGCCATACATAGTGTATTTACCCACTTCGAACCTCATGGTGATGTCTATGCTTATGTCTCCGAATGGCTGAGTGAAGAAATGACAGGTTCCAAACACCCTTATGTTCCCCATATGGTTAATTTCGAAACCCAGACCCATGAGAATCTAAGGGCAGAACTGAATATTCCCCCCAAAGCAAAAGTATTTGGATACTATGGAGGCTACATCAGTTTCAACATCGTATTTGCGCAGCAAACTATTGAAAAAATAGCTTCTCAGTACAAAGACATTTATTTTATCTTCATGGGCGTAGATCCTTTCATCAAAAAGAAATGGTGGAAATCAGCTCCTCCCAATATTATATTTCTTCCGCCAAGTTCGGATATCATCATGAAACAGAAGTTTATCAACACCTGTGATGCCCTTCTGCATGCACGACAGAGAGGAGAAACTTTCGGGATAACGGTTGCAGAGTTTGCCATCATGGGAAAACCTGTGATCGCCTTTGCCAATCCTCCCGAAAAAGCCCACATCAGCCACATGAGAGATCAGGCATACTATTACAACGATAGTAAAGAGCTCAGAGATATTATTCTTGATGCAGAACTCACCTTGTCAGCCCGGGAATTATATCAGAAATTCCTGCCTCATCCGGTAATGGATAAGTTTAAAAAAGTATTTATTGATTAAATAGCTTTTTTCAAGACATCTGTTTAAATAGCATTATGAAAACAAAACTCATCAATTACATCATTGGTTTTATATTGGTTATCTACTATTGTATTAGTGTACAAAACACTTATAATCAGGTAATCTTTTATAAAAACGGATGGTATCTTGGTGAATGGCTAATCAGCTATCAGGATGGAGGTTTCAAACGTAGAGGACTCTTCGGATCATTTTTTATTTTTCTTAATGAGATTACCGGAGTGCAACTGGAATGGGCAGTCTTTACCTTTGTGACCTTGATATACACTCTGTTTTTCTTTCTTCTTATAAAACTTTTTGTTCAAAAGAAAAACACTTTACTGACCATAAGCCTACTATTACTGCCGGCAGGATTGGGGATGATTTTAAAAGATCCCACAATTGCAGCTAAAAAAGAAATTTTAATCTTTTTATTATACCTGATTTATTTTTCTTTTCTTGACGCGAAGAAAAGGGTTCCGCATTTTTGGGTAACTTTCTCCATTATTCTGGCTATCCTTAATCATGAAGTCGCCTTCTTCTTTATTCCTTTCGTAGGTTTTACCTATTTTATGAAGGATAAGGCCCCTCCACCGGTCAAAATAAAAAATATATTGCTTTATCATATTGCTCCTTCAGTAGTCACTATGATGATCCTTTATCGATTTGGATACAGTATTACTACTCCCAATTCTATTAATTTTTTAAAAGAACATGGGCTCAACCTCGTACTTCGGGGAATATACGGATATGATCCGCATTATAACGTACTGAACTTTTACAAGGCTCACCTTTATGGGTACCTTACCTATCTGATCAGTTTGTTTTTTGCAGCATTAACCTTTTTCATTTATTGTAAATTCAACAAAGTTATAATCAATAAAAAATTCCTCATTATACAGGTTATTTTCCTTCTTCCCTTGTTCTACATTGCTTACGATTGGGGAAGATGGATCAATATTTTTTTCACATTATTAACGATATTCATTGCAGGAGAACAACAGCTCAACAGCTCTCTGAAAGAAGATATCATTGTCATTATTTTGATTTTGTTTAATTCGTTATGGACAATGCTTCTTTTCACCCAAGGCTTTATGACCTATCCACCGGTTGATGCATTGATAAAAAAGATATATTACTTTATCTATTTTAAAATCCATAATTTGCTGTAAATTATTCTGAACAGTACAGAAAAAAGATTAAAATAAAATGTCGAAGATTCACATTATCATTGTAACCTACAACGCCATGAAATGGGCGGAAAGATGTTTCAGCAGCCTGAGACAGTCCTCTGTTCCGGTTACATGTTTCGTCATAGACAACGGCTCCACAGACGGAACCCAGGAATATATAAAAACGCATTTCCCCGAAGTAGATTTTACCCAATCCGAAACCAATCTTGGATTTGGAAAAGCTAATAATATCGGTATTGAAAAAGCTTACAAAGAAGACGCCGAGTTCTTTTATCTCATGAATCAGGATGCATGGCTCTATGAAGACACCATGGAAAAACTTCTTGAAGTATATAATGACCATCCCAATCAGGATGAAATAGGAGTTCTCAGTCCTATTCACATTGATGGAACTGAGAAATATCTTGATATTTTCCTCGATCAGTACATTGCCAAGAATTATGAGAAAACCAGAATGATCTCTGACCTGTATTTTCAAACCCTGAAACCGTATTATGAGATTATGTTTGTGAATGCTGCCCATTGGCTTTTGCCCAAAAAAACAATAGAAAAAATAGGAGGTTTCAACCCGTATTTTTTCCATTACGGCGAAGATGATGAGTACGTCAACAGGCTTCGTTTTCATCACCAAAAAGTGCTTCTGGTTCCAGGCAGCAAAGCCGTACACGACGGGGTACAATCGATTCATAAAATAGATGTCAAGAAATATCCGGATCTACGTGTGGAAACCAATATCATGAATCCGGCCATCCCGGATGGACTGGAACTGGAAAAAAAATCTTTAAAGCAGAGCATGATCAAAAACCTGGTCACAGGTAAGATCAGCAAATACAAAGAACTTTCAGAAAAATACAAAAAAATTACAGCAGAAGAGAAAAAGCTGACTGATTTCAAAAAACAGGTTGCGCAAACAGGTGCAAGTTTTCTTAATCTGTCGTAAATTAGCATATCCAAAACCGGAGAATTAATGATGAAAAATAAAATATTATGTGCGGAATAGCAGGAATTATCGGCCAGAACGCCAAAAACTATCAGGTGGAAATCCGGAAAATGACAGATTCTATGATCCACCGCGGCCCGGATTCTTCGCATTATGAGTTTTATGAAAATGCAGCACTGGGACATCGCAGACTTTCTATTATCGATTTATCAGACAATGGAAAGCAACCCATGTTTTCCAATACCAACAACGAATGCATCGTTCTGAACGGGGAAATTTACGGATATCAGGATCTTAAGAGACAATATGCCGAATATCCCTATCACGGGGGTTCTGATACCGAAGTCATTCTTGCCATGTACCAGCGAAAGCAGGAGAACCTTATCCATGAGCTTCCGGGAATGTTTGCATTTGCCATATGGGATGACCGTAAGCAACAATTATACTGTGCAAGGGACCGGTTTGGAGAGAAGCCCTTTTACTATGCCATAGGAAGCAACAATGAATTTATTTTCGCTTCAGAAATCAAAGCTATTTTAGCATCCGGACTCATTCAGCCGAAAGTAAATCCCGAAGCTCTTTCAAATTATCTGCAATACGGATATGTAAGCACGTATCAAAGTATCTACAGTAATATTTTTACCCTTCCGCCAGCCCATCAGCTGATCTGGAAGGATGGAAAAATAAAGGTTTCACGTTATTACAGTCTTCCGGCCAGAGACAGGGTGATCAGTCTTTCTGATGCCAGGGAAGAATTTACTTATCTTTTAAAAAACGCCGTCAAAAAACAACTTGTTGCAGATGTGGAAGTAGGAAGCTTCCTGAGCGGAGGCCTTGATTCTTCATCCGTCGTAGCACTGGTTGATGAATTTTTACCTCACCAGACCACGATCAGTTTTGGATATGATCATAAGGACAGTGAGCTGAAGTATGCAAAAGAAATAGCGGATAAATACAGGACCAATCATATTGAGGTTCATGAACAAAAGAAAGATCTTGCTGAGTCCCTGCGTAATATCTCTCCTTTCTTTGATGAGCCCTTTGCAGATATTTCATTTATTCCACATTATGAAATATGTAAGAATGCGAGAAAAAATCTTACCGTGGCTCTTTCGGGAGACGTCGGAGATGAGTTGTTTGGCGGGTATCACTTCTATACGGTAGAAAATAAACTGAAAAATCACTTCAGTTATCAAAATATTATTGCAAGATTCGGACTCAATCTGTACCAGAAAATAAAACCTGTTTCTTTTCTAACCCAACAGAATTTAAGGTATGATTCCATTCTGGATTTCCATCTTAATTCGGTCAGAAATGATTTTAATAAAGAAGAACGCAAAATGCTGGGAATCTCTACGGATTACCAACAGGGATATAGCTTCACCCCGGATCCGAATTCACTAAACGACATCATGAGAGTAGACCTTGAAAACTATGTTCCTGGCAATATGATGGTAAAATCAGACCGAATGGCTATGGCTAATTCATTGGAGGTGAGAACCCCTTTTCTGGACCTCGACTTTGCTGAATTCTGCATCCAGTTACCGGATCATCTAAAACTTACCCATGAAAACGATAAGATCATCCTCCGGGAAACAATGGGTTCTTACTGGACAGAAACCATCAGAAACAGGCATAAGCAGGGCTTTGGTCTTAGCGTTAAGAGCTGGTTTGAAGAAGATAGTCTGATGAAGTTTTCTGACGACCTCCTGAAAGATAAAAATAACAAAGTTTTCAACTATATTGACTTTGATGCTACCCAAAGGTTTTTACATAAAGATAATAAACACTGGAACCTTTTGCAATTGGCGCTTTGGGCACACAATAACCAATCTGTATTATAATGCTTGATATCTCTGTAATAATTCCCGTCTACAATGCTGCTGAATTTCTTGAAAAATCAGTACTTTCCGCATTGGCATTAGACGAAGTAAAAGAAGTTATTTTAGTTGAAGATCAATCAACTGACGATTCATTGGAAATTTGCAAAAAATTAGCAGAAAACTATTCTAAAATAAAACTTTTCCAACATCCGGATCAAGGAAATCATGGAGCTGCAGCTTCCCGAAATCTGGGAATTGAAAAGGCTGGCACAAATTTTATTACCTTTCTGGATGCGGACGACTACTACCTTCCTAATAGATTTGAGGCAGAAAAAGATATTTTTAAAGATCCAAAGACAGATGCTGTTTTCGGGGCTGTAGGTATAGAATACCTTACTGAAAAGGGCAAACAGGAATTTCAATCCAAATTTAGCGACAGTACACTTACCACGGTTAATTATTCAGCAGAAGGAAAAGATGTCTTCCGTGGCCTGCTGGGACTTACACCGAAAAGTTTCGGTTCATTTTTCCATCTTAATGCTCTTACGATAAGAAAGTCTGCAATCGACCGTCACCATTTGAGGTTTAATGAGGTTCTGCGCGTACACCAGGATTCAGATTTCATTATTAAACTAGCCTATTATTGCTATCTGAAATCCGGAATAATTGATCGGCCTGTAGCGATGAGAGGAATTCATGATGATAACAGAATTACTAAAATTGTAAAATATTCACCTCAATATAATCAGAGACAATCTCTTTTCTGGAACTCTCTTTATGAGTGGTCGAAACCTCTGTCTATGGACAAAGATGTTTCGCAACTTTTGTATCTTCAGAAAAAAGCATTTGAGCTGTCAGGAAAGAAGGGCTTTTCCAAAGCGATAAGCTTATTGGGTGCTTTGCTGAAGAATCCGGATATTCTAAAAACAAAATATAGATTCACCTATCTTAATTCGTAATCGAAAAAAAAATTAAATCAGATACAATAAAAGACACCCAAAATATTTTAAAATCTCCTAATTTCATTGTTTTTTTCTTTTAAAACAGGACCACCCGCTTGAAAAAACACCTTTTTCTTAACTCCAGTGTCCATTTTTTCACATTTTGTTGAAAAAAATAAATCAGAATCCCCAAAACTGAAATTAAAAGCTTAAATTTCGTGCTTAAAATGGTACTAAATAAAACGCATAATAATTCTAAAATTATTGCAAAGGAGAAATGAAAATGAGAATATCAGTAATTATTCCCGTTTATAATGCAGAAAAGTTTGTCTCACAGGCAGTAGAGTCAGCTCTTCAATTCGATGAAGTATTTGAAATTCTTCTGATTGAAGACAAGTCCCCGGATAATGCATTACAAGTATGTCAGCAACTCGCAGAAAAGTACGAAAGAGTGAAGCTTTACCAACACCCGGATAAAGAGAATCACGGTGCAGGTCCCAGTAGAAATCTGGGAATGGAAAAAGCATCTGGTGATTTTATCGCTTTTCTTGATGCTGATGATTATTTTTTACCCAACAGATTTGATTCTGAAAGAGAATTATTCAAAGATTCTAAAGTGGAAGGGGTATATGGAGCGCTGGGCGTTCATTATTATTCAGAAAAAGCAAAAGAACAATATTACCGTTTGTTTGGAGATCGCTTAACTACCGTGTACAAAAGATATGATCCAAAGGATGTATTCCCCGGGCAACTGCATATGCTTGGAAGCTTTGGATTATTCAGTATTGATACTTTAACAGTCCGTCGTACGTCTTTGATGAATAAGATGAAACCTTTATTTAAGGCCCATTTAAGGCTTCATGAAGACACCGAATTTCTGTTTCGCCTGTCCTATTATCTGGATCTCTATCCGGGCAGCCTTGATAAAGCCATTGCGATGCGGGGTGTACATGAAAACAACAGAATCACCAAAGTTGATATGCGGGTCATAGATCCTGCCTTTTCAAGGGCTTTACTATGGAGGGAAGTTGATCTTTGGTCACAAACTGAAGAGACCATTTCTGAAGAAGTAAAAACTCACATCAAAAGAATGCACAGAAGCTTTGAAATAGCCAAGGCTCCTATTTTGAAGAAATGGGGAATGATTGTAAAATACATGGTCACAGATTACAAAAGCATCAGATCCGGGCTTTACAATATTAATTTCAGGCATTCATTACTATCATAAGCAAATGCTACATTAAAATATCAAAAAGAGACATTATTCTAGTCGCGGGAGCGGAAAAGTGAAATAGATATATCACTAATGGATATAGATAAATATCTGTATTTTTTTAAAAAAAAAATCTGTTATAAATACTCACAATTGACTATATTGCAATAGTTTTCAAACACAAAGATGAAATAAAATCAAGTTCAATAATGAAGATTTCAGTAATTATTCCTGTTTATAATGCCGAAAAATATGTTTCGCAAGCAGTAGAATCTGCCTTACAGTTTGATGAAGTTTATGAAGTTATTTTGATAGAGGACAAGTCTCCGGATAATGCACTGCAGGTATGTGAACAGCTTTCCGAAAAATATGAGAAGGTAAAACTTTACCAACACCCCGATAAAGGAAATCATGGGGCGGGCCCCACCAGGAATTTAGGAATCGCAAAATCTACCGGTGATTTCATCGCTTTTTTAGATGCAGATGATTATTATCTTCCCAATAGGTTTGATGCTGAAAGAGAGCTTTTCAAAAAGCAGGAAGTAGAAGGCGTATATGGAGCTCTTGGTGTACATTACTACTCAGAAACGGCAAAAGAACAGTATTATTCGTTATTTAAAGACAAGTTGACAACTGTTTATAAAAGACATGATCCTAAAGAAGTTTTCCCGGGTCAGCTTCATATGCTGGGAAGCTTTGGACTGTTCAGCATTGATGCGTTGACGATTCGTAAAGATTCCTTGATGACAAAAATGAACCCTTTATTTAAATCTACTTTAAGACTTCATCAGGATACAGAATTTTTATTCCGTCTGTCCTACTACCTTGACCTTTATCCCGGCATCCTGGACAAGGCGGTTGCTGTAAGAGGAGTACACGAAGACAACAGAATTACGGTCGTAGATTCTAAAAAAGTAAATCCGGCCATTACAAGAGTTCTCCTGTGGAAAGAAGTAAATGAGTGGGCAAAAAATGAAGATACAATCCCGGAAAATGTAAAACTGCACATCGAAAGAATGTACAGAAGTTTTCAAATCGCCAACACATCTACGGTACAAAAATGGAAAATGATCCTGAAATACCTGATAACAGATTATAAAAGTATACGGTCGGGAATTTATAATATCAACTTCAGAGAAAATTTATTTTAAGCCTTTCTTATCCTGCAGAATAGAATCGGCAATCTGAGCAGTAAATACCTTACCGGATTCTTTATACATGTGATTTCCGTCTGTGTACTCAAAATCTGCATAATTCTTCGAAAAATCAAACACTTTTATATTATGTTTTCGTCCAATGTCTTTCAACGACTTGCTGAACATTGGAAATTTTTCATTTTCAAGAACCATCAATTTCTCAGATGCAGGAATGCGAACTATATACACTTTCCCTCTTGTTCGTAGGTAGCTGATAATTTCTTCAAATGCTTTTAATCTCTCGGGGGACAGTTCTGTTTCCTTTGCCAATACTTGATATCCTTCAATTTTTTTTATTGTTCTCGCGGCTACCGAATCTTTGTTCATATCTACATTCACTTCCATCCATCCGTCTTTATGCAAAAAAGTATTAGATTTACCTGCTTCTTCTCTCTCGGTATATATTTTAAACCAACTTCTTGAATAGTTTTTGAGTAAGTATTCATAATTGGGAGAAAGATCAAAGAAATACATATTATTCAATGGAGAATTTTCCTCCGGGAAATCTTCTGTTTTTTTAATAGAATTAGCAAGCGATACATTCCATGGGCTTATGCTTAAAATGAACGTACCCCTTTTAGTATCGGGATCCAGCTTTCGTTTCAAAGCTTTCAAATAAACCTGACCATAAGGAGATTGAGCAATGTTCAGGGAAAAATTATCAAAAGGCACAGAAAGCTTATTTCTTAAAACTTCAGGTAATATTCCTTGAGATCCTCTGGAATCTCCCAAGATAATATTCTGTGGTTTTTTAACAGCAAAATGCATGTAATTATCATCTGTATTACCGTCAGCATAAGATCCCAGCACAGCAAGGGTAATAAGCACTGCAGCGCAATAAGGTAGTATTTTGATTAAAAATTTTTTCATGCTAAAACTGAAAATAAATGAACGCATTATTTCCGAAATTGGCGTAACGAAGAATAATGAAAATAAGTATAATATAAAAGAAACGCCTTATCCATGGAGAGAACCTTTTAATTTCCAATCCATGAAAACGTTCCCTGTTAATCCATTCCACTACCAACATTATTGCAATAAGAGCCATTGCTTTAACAGGTAAATGAGGAATAGTAAAAAGCTCGGTACTGCATATTCTTTTTATATACTGATAGGCCTGAGTGACAGATTCTGCTCTAAAAAAAATCCAGGCAATACAAGTGACAGAAAATGTGATGATAATCTGAAGACATTCTTTAGCTGACGGTAGCCATTTCCCCTGAGCCGCCACTTCAAGATTCTGGCGATTTTTATTCATAAGCAAAAGAGGCATAAAATACAAAGCATTAAGACCGCCCCAAACAATGAATGTCCAGTTGGCGCCATGCCAAAACCCCGAGACCAAAAAGATAATAAAGGTATTCCTTATTTTCATCGGAAGACCTCCTTTGCTTCCCCCTAACGGAATATAAAGATAATCTCTGAACCAGGATGAAAGTGAAATATGCCATCTTCGCCAGAATTCGGCAATATCTCTCGAAAAATAAGGGAATGCAAAATTCTTCAGCAACTCAATACCAAACAATCTGGAAACACCCAGGGCTATATCGGAATATCCTGAAAAATCTCCATAGATTTGAAAAGCAAACAGGATCGCTCCAACAACAAGAGTGCCGGGGCTTTCTGTATGATAATGAGTAAAAATTTCATTAACTAAGGGGGCACAATTGTCAGCAATCACCATTTTCTTGAAAAAACCCCAAAGAATCTGGCGCATCCCATCTACAGCCTGTTCATAATTAAAGGTTCTTTGTCTCTGTATCTGTGGCAGCAAATGGGTCGCCCTTTCTATGGGTCCCGCTACCAAAAGAGGAAAATAACTTACAAACACGGCATAATCTGTAAAGTTTCTTTCAGCTTTAATCCTTTTTTTATAAACATCTATTACGTAAGACAGTCCGTGAAAAGTATAAAATGAAATTCCCACAGGAAGTATCACATTGAGAAGCCATACATTAGCTGTAAACCCAAAACCGTTCAGAAGATCAGCAAAACTTCCGACAAAGAAGTTATAATATTTGAAAAAACCTAAAAAACCTAAATTGATAACAATACTCAGGGTAAGCCAGAATTTGGCTTCACGATTGTTTTTACTGTTTTCAATCTTGATTCCTGACAGATAATCTAAACCGATAGAAAACATTAACAAAAACAAGAATCTCCAATCCCAGCAAGCATAAAAATAAAAACTCGCCAGTAATAACAATCTGTTTTGATGTTGAAATTTTCTATTGAAAACAAACCAATAACAGCAGAATACTATCGGTAAAAATATAAGAAATCCTAGGGAATTAAATAACATATACTGCTTTTAGAAGTTAATGATATATTCTCATACTTCCTTTGAAGCCGGGAGACTTCAACTTCTATATTATTTATATTATTCTTTCGAAAAAAAAACAAAATTATAAGGCTTTTCCGTATGGAATAAGTCTTTTTTTTTGGTGGGAACATTGGCTATTTCAATCACTGTGAATACTTTAAAGTTACACAAAAATAACTATTTTCAACTAATTTTTATTTTTTTCAAATAATCTCTTAGTGGTTTTTCAATAAACTGATAAAATAAAACAGAGGTTATGATAAGAACGAGCATATATATCCAAAAAACATTATCAATACCCGGATCATAGTTTTTCAGCTTCAGAACTTCTCTCAAGATGTACAGAATGGGAATATGGGTAATATAAACAGCATAACTGGCTTCTCCTAAGTATTCCAAGGGTTTGAATGAGAACAATCTTGTCAGCATCCCGTTATTTTTGGATATCAAAACGATAAGAGGAATAAATAAAACGGCCATCAGACCATTGTGGTAAAATAAAGGAACAAAAATTAAAGAAAATATAATGAATAGAAAGATGATAATAATGGAAAGATCATAATTCTTTTGTCTTGTATTTTTCACAAAAAATAATCCCGCAAGGTTTCCGACTAAAAATTCATTGATATGCATCATAGGGAAATAATACAGCAGCTCATGGCTTTCCGTGTGAGGACCTTCATAATAAGATGAACCGAAATACAAAGTACAAAACACCTGGGTCACCACCCAGATCATTGTACTGACCACCCAGATACTTTTATTTCCTCTGGAATAAAAATAATTGTACAACAGAGGAAAAATAAGGTAAAACAGAAATTCAACTGAAATAGACCAGCCGGGGAAATTCAACACCATGGCCTTTCCGGGAATCCAGCTTTGAAGCCCAAACAAGTATAAAAAACCGTCATATATACTGAAGCCCGCATACCTCGTAACGAGATAAAGTAATAACCCCAGGACGTACAGAGGATAAATTCTGGCAAATCTGTTTCTATAATAATCCAGATAAGCAATTTTCTCTTTCCTGTGATAGGCTACAATCATAATAAAGCCTGAAAGAATAAAAAAATAGCTTACTCCTACATTGGCTTTCAGAAAAATATTGGAAATGTAATCGATTTTATACAGGAACAGATCTTTATTAAAATGGGAAATGACAATAGCCATAGCCGCAATAAACCGGGTAAATGTAATCTGACTTATCTTCATACAAACTATATCAGTAAAGTACTGTACTGTAAGTTATTTAAACATTATTAATCCGGAAATCTTCTACTTGCTTTATCATTCAACAGATCGGCACCTCTCGGTTATTTAATAAAAACACCGATGTATTTCCCTTCATATTCTACTACTGTAGTTTCAATATCATTATGCTCACAAAAGTCCTGATATGCAGAATTATCACCAATATCATCGCTGATGAAAACACCTCCTTTTCTTAAGTGCTTATAAAGTTCCTGGTAAGCCCAGATTCTTCCGTTATAGCTTTTATCGGAATCATAATGAAGTACATCGAAAACTGCATTCTCAGAAAATATCTTCGGCAGCGATTCCTTATCTGCAAAACGGAAAAGCTTCCAGTTTGCTCTAAGATTCTGGGGAACTACATAGCCTACATATTGATCGCCATCCTGAGCCAGATAAGGCATGTCTGAACTGTACAAGGTCCCGTTTCTCTTTGCCAATGATAAAAGTGAAGCCAATGAAGACCATCCGTAGGCAACCCCTGTCTCCACCACATGCTGAGCATTTGTAAACTCACAGGCATAGTAGATCAGTTCCAAAGCACCGGGGCCTCCCATTTTTACCGGGCATTCTTTTTCTCTTTGATCTGCCTTAGCTAAAGTCTCCTGGAAATCATTACGAAAAGAATCTATTTCCAAGCCAAAGAGTTTTGAAACAGCCTGCTTTTGTGATACCGCTCTTTCAGTCGCCCATAGATTGGTCTTTTCTTTTCCTTTAAAGGCATTATCCCTGTTTATTGTATTTTTAATAATTTTCCGGCCTAATTCCGGATAAAGATCAGGTCTTTTAAGGTACCCGACAAATGTTTTGAGAACTCTTGTTATTTCATTCACTGTATTGCTTTTAAGAGGACAAAAATAAAGATTTTTTTTTCCATTTATGTAAAAACAGGTTATATTTGTGGGACTCAAATGAAAAAAAGAAGGGCCGTATCCCCGTAATGAAAAAAGCCAATTTACAACCAGCACTCCATTTTCCCGGTAACGGTTTTCGTTCTGACGAATCCCTGAATGGTCTATCAATAGAGAAGCATTGTATTGTCATCAGACAGGAATTAATTTTCAATACCATTTTAAATTAACATGAAGTTTTCTGTACTTATCGCTCATTATAATAATGCAAGGCTATTCAGAGAATGTTATGATTCTTTACTTTCACAGAAATATCAGGACTGGGAAGCTGTCATTCTTGATGACGCTTCTTCGGAAGCAGAGAAGGAAGTAGTAAAGAGCATTATTGCAGGAGATAAAAGATTCAGGTTTTTTGAAAATGAAAAAAACTCCGGTGTCGGGATTACAAAAAGTAAACTTATAGAACTTGCAACCGGGGAAATTTGTGGTTTTGTAGATCCGGATGATGCTATACTTCCGTCGGCTATAGAATCGGCTGTACATATTTTTAAAAGTAAAAAAATGTAGTCCTTACCTATTCCAGATTCATGGCCTGTGACAAGAACCTTACGCCTATCACTCCGTACAAATCGGCCATGCAGGTAAGAAACGGAGATCCTTATTTCTTTAATTATCCTATTCAGATCGGACATTTTACAACATTCCGAAAAGATATTTATGAACAGACGGATAAAATGAATCCGGAATTACGCATTGCCGAAGACCAGGATCTTTATCTGAAAATGTATGAGAAAGGAGATGTCTATTTCATCAATGATGTCAATTATCTTTATAGAGCTCATGCAGGAGGTATTTCACAAAATGACAATAAAGGAAGATCTTATGATTACTTTGCAAAGGTTGTGTTCAGTACCATGAAAAGAAGAAAACTAACCCACATCAATGGAAAAAAGATTCCGGACACCTATTCCAATCATCAGGAAATTTTTGCCCTTTTGGAATATCAGAACGGAATCTGGTTCAGAATAAAGAAAAACATCGCTATTACCTTACAAAAACTCTTCAGATAATGTCAGAAAACAAAAAAATAAAGGTTCTTTTCAGACACCGTTTTATGGAAATGGGTGGTGTGGAGAAAGTAATATTAAGTATGCTCAACAACCTGAACCCCTATAAGTTTGATATAACGATATGTCTTACTCTCAATCAGGGAGAGCTTAAAGATGAAATCCCCAGCCATGTAAAAAAGGTATATATCACTGAAGGGAAGGAAAGTTTTTCCAAAAACCCACTGATTCATAAACTTCAGCTTGTCCGTCGCAGAATACAGCTGGCCCGTGCTGCGAAGGACCCTAGATTTTCAGACCGTATCTTAGAAAACACTCAATTTGATATTGAGATTGCGCCATCCTACTCTACATTTTTACCGGTAATTAATTCCAGCAACAAGGCATCAAAAAAAATCGGTTGGTTTCACTCTGAAATTAACATCCCGGCAATGAAACCATTGGTTCCGAATATTCTGAAAAGTTTTCCAAAGTTTGACCATATGATCTATTGTTCTCAAAACATCAAAGATCTTATGCATAAATGTTATCCGGACTTACAATATCCTGCGGAGAGTGTTGTCATCAATGCCATTCCTATTGAAGAGATTAAAAAGAAAGCAGAGGAAGCCATAGAGCCCCTTCCGCAAGGTCCTGTTTTTGTATCAGTCGGACGCCTTCACAGTAGAAAAGGATATCATAAACTGATTGATGCCCATAAAAAACTTATAGACGAAGGATTCCAGCATAGTGTAGTTGTTATTGGAAATGGTGAAGAGATGAACAATCTGACGGAGCAGATTAACGCCAATAATGTGCAGAACAGCTTCATTCTAACCGGTAATAAAATGAACCCCTATCCTTATATAAAAAATGCGGATTATTTTATTCTGTCTTCCGAATCTGAAGCATGGCCACTCGTTATTGCTGAAGCATTAATTCTGCAAAAACCTATTATCGCGACTGAAACGGGTGATGTAGGTCTTATGATCAAAGACAGAGAAACAGGATATCTCATCAATTATGATACCCGGGAAATGTATGAGGCGATGAAAACTTTCCTTACGGATACAGAACTTATTTCGAAGATTAAGAAAAACCTTGAAACAATTGAAGATCAATTTGACAATAAGAAAATTTTTAATGCTGTAGAAAAGATTATCGAAGATCTATCCCAAAAATAATTACTGAGCAGAATATCCCCCGTCTACGACCAGATTGGATCCGGTGATCCATCCCGCTGCATCAGAAAGCAGGAAAATGCATGCATTGGCTACATCTTCGGGTTTTCCGATTCCAAGTGGATGTTTTCTAATGATTTCTTGTGCAGCATCTTCTCCTATACTTTCAAACATATTCTCCAAAATGGGTGTATTCACCATCGCCGGACTGATACTATTGACACGAATATTGCTTCGGGAGAGCTCCATAGCCAAAGAACGGGCTCCTGAAATGACGGCCCCTTTGCTCGATGAATAAGCAGCCTTTCCAATCTCTCCCACCATACCTGCAACAGAGGAAATAAATACAAAACTGGAAGTTTCGGTTTTATATTTTTTGAAGGATAATATCTTTGCAATTTCAAATCCGGCAATAACGTTAACTGCAAAAATATCCTTATATAATTGGGGGGTATGTTTTTTCAGAGGAAGAGTTTTTTCAACTCCTGCACAATGAATAAATCCTGAAATCTTTCCGATACTCGATATCTTCCCGGCGATAAGTTCTTCGAGGTTTTCAGATGTTGTAATATCGGCAGCAATAATTTCCCATTGGGTATTGGGAGCCAGCATCGATACCGTTTTTTCCAGCTCCTCTTCGTTTCGGGCAACTAAAATCAGACTGGCACCACTTTTACTGCATTCTACAGAACAGCTTCTCCCGATCCCGGAAGAAGCCCCTGTAATAAGAATAGTTTTATCTTTTAATGAAAACGGACTCATTAGTCTTCAAAATTTTCTGTGCCGATCACTTTCATCAGATCAGAGACTGTTTCTACATCTTTAAAATCTCTTGTATCAACTGTTTTATTAAAGTTTTCATCAACAAAAGCAATGATAGATAGCAAACTGATGGAATCATAACTTTCTAATTCTTTCAGATTCGTATCTACAGTCAGCGACTGCTCTTCTTCTAATTCTTCTTGCAATTTTTCCAAAAAAACGGATGTCTTCATATATTTTTTATTTATTATGGTATTTATTACATTTCCACCAGGGTTGCCCCCCAGGAATATCCTACGCCAAAACCAGCCATTAGAACCTTCTCGCCACCTTTCAGCATCCCTTTATCAATCATATTTTTCAATGCGATCGGAATAGTAGCTGAAACAGTATTTCCTGTTTTTTCCATATCAATATAGAACTTTTCTGCCGGTATTTTTATTTTTTTTCTCAAATAGTTCAGCATAAAGGAATTAGCCTGATGAAAAACAAAATAATCTATTTCTTCCATTGTCACGCCGTTTGTCTCCATGGTTTCTTTTACCAGCCCGGGAATATTTTCGATCGTAAAATTAAAAATCTCGGGGCCATTCATATAAAGGTTTTCTGCTTCAAACTCATGATCCGGATTCAGCTCAAAGCCGGTTCTGAAAGCTCCTTTCTTCACGATAAGGTTTTCGGCTCCACTCCCGTCAGTCCCTAAACAGAATTTATACTCTCTTGCAGTATCATCCTTTTCAACAATAACTGAAGCAGAGGCATCTCCGAAGATACTGCGGTTTCCCTTATCTTTAGGATGGATATGTTTGGTATAGGTTTCTGAGGTAACCAACAAAATACTTTGAGCAATTCCTGCTGCTATTAAACCTTTGGCAAATGCCAGACCATACACAAATCCGGAGCACCCCAAATTGAAATCCATGGCGCCAATATTCTTTCTTAGCCCAAGTTTATCCTGTAAAATACAGGCCGTAGTGGGTAAAAAGTAATCAGGACTTTGTGTACAAAAAAGGATGAAGTCGATTTTGTTTTTGTCATAGCTTTCAAAAAGCTTTTTTGATGACTGGATAGCCAGATCTAAAACCGTCTCATTTTCAGCAGCAACATGACGCTCTGTGATCCCTACCTTTTCTTTAATTCTGTCTGAACTCCACTCAGGAAATTCTTTCTCCAGATCCTCATTGGTAAGAACATACTCAGGCAAATAATATTCTATTTTAGAAATTTTTATCATAGAAATTCTTTTCTTTGTAGAAGAAACAAATTTAGAATAATGATATTGCTATACCGTATCATATTAAAAATTCATACGACCTATCAATACATCATCAAGCAAATTTACCTCAAAATTTGTATTGCGAAAGGATTAAAGGTAGGAAAAAATGTTCGCTTTGTAGAAGTTCCCGAACTCGGCACAGAACCCTTCCTTATTGAAATAGGTGATGAAACCACTCTTTCCAACAATGTAAGGTTCATCAATCACGACGGAGGATACAATGCTTTGCATTTTTTCGAAAAATATAAAGATGTAAGAGCATTTGGACGCATAAAAATAGGGAAACAATGCTTCATCGGTGCTGACACGATCATCATGCCCGGTGTTGAAATGGGAGACAACTGTGTTCTCGGTGCCGGCTCAATTTTAACCTCTTCTATGCCCCGTGGAACGGTGTATGCCGGAATTCCTGCCAGATACATATGCACCATTGAAGAATATGGTGATAAAGCTTTACAAAACAACACCATGTATCCAAGAGAACTGGAACCAGAAAGAGCAAAACTGGAAGATTATATTAAGAAGAACCTTCCTTTTACGTATAAACCTATTAAAAAATAAATGGCTGAAAAAAAGAAAATCCTTATCAGAATCGGTTCCCTACGACATGGAGGTGCAGAAAAAGTCTTAATTAATTTTCTAAAAAACCTGCCGGAAGACAAATATGAGGTTGATTTGCTGATTAACCTTTATACCGGCATGTACATTAAGGAAGTACCGTCATGGGTGAATTTACACTACCTGATCAAAGGTGAGATGATCACAACCAACAGACCACATGAAATTCCTGTCAAGGCATTCAGGGTGCTTTATCAGAAAATGTTCCTGATGTTTCCGTCTCTGCTCTATACATTTGTTTTAAAAAATAAAAAGTACGATGTTGAAATTGCGGCGATCCATGGGATGTACAGAGAGCTTTTATCCAGTCCGCAGAAAGATTCAAAAAAAATCATCTGGATTCAGAATGATATTTTTAACCTGAAGGAATATACTCCGGATATCATCAGACAATTTTTCAAATTTGACAGAATCCTGGTTATTTCCAACAAGCTTAAGGAAGAAATGCAGAAACTGGCTGCATCGGATAAGGAAAAACAGTCGGTTATCAAAATCTTTAATCCCATTGATAGAGAAGATACCCTTCAAAAAGCGAATATGGAAATTAAAGATTTCCCGTTTTCAGGAGAACTCCCAACATTTATCACAATAGGCACCGTGTACCCTCAAAAAGGATATGACAGACTTCTCGATGTTCATAAAAAGCTGATGGATGAAGGGCTGAAACATCAGATTATCATTATCGGGGATGGATTTGATTTTGAAAATATTCAGTCGAAGCTTAATCAACTGGGGGTACAGGAAACCGTAAAAATGTTAGGATTCCGAAGTAATCCTTACCCATACCTGAAACAGTCGGATTTTTATGTTATGTCTTCAAGGCACGAAGGTTTTCCAACCATTATTGCTGAAGCTCTCATTCTGAATAAACCCGTTGTTTCTACGGATGTTTCGGGAATAAAAGATCTTCTTCAGGACGGTAAGCTGGGCATCATTACTCCCAATTCAGAAGACGGAATCTACGAAGGCATGAAAAAATTCCTTACCGAAAAAGGCCTTGCAGGTCAGTACGAAAAAGAAATAGCCAATACAGATCTTCCTTTCGTACTTCAAAAATCGGTAGCCTATCTTCAGGAAATTATTGATGAAGTATAAAAAATTCATTATGCCAGAGTACACAGCAATACAGAAAGATTTTTACAGAGAAAGCGGTAAATGGCTTTCTACCCTTAAGATTTGGGCCAAATGCATCAATCCCAACCTTCATTATATTTATATCCTGAGAAAAGCTCAGCAATACAAGAAAAGATCGGTGTCGGGTGTATTCTGGAGAATGGTCCTGAGGCATTATCAGATCAAGTATGGCTTCCAGATCTACCCGGAAACAGAGATAGGAGAAGGTTTTTATTTAGGACACTGGGGAGCACTGGTTATCAATCCGAAAACCAAAATCGGAAAAAACTGCAATATTGCCCAGGGCGTTACTATAGGACAGCAAAACCGCGGTAAAAACGAAGGTTTCCCCATCATTGGTGATGAAGTATGGATTGGCCCCAATGCGGTCGTAGTAGGAAATGTCAATATTGGAAACAATGTACTCATTGCTCCAAATGCCTACGTCAACTTTGATGTTCCTGCTGATTCCGTTGTTGTGGGAAATCCCGGGAAAATCTATCCGGCATCTGATGCCACAAAAGGTTATATCAATAATAAAATTGACTAGTTATTACATTTTTCAGTTAGATTACAGAGATATTCACTGATCTGAATCTCTTCCCTTTAAACATACAGAATTAAAAGTAAGCCCTTGATTGATTAATTTTCGGGTGTAGATGAATATTTTTTAATCTGTGGAAAACTGATTTGCTGAATTCCACAAAATTTAAAAATATTTTAATCTGCAATTCCAGAATAATGATTTATACTTTGTACTTTTATCTTAGTTTTTTTAAACGTTTGGATTATGGAATGGTAAAGAATTTCATTAAAGCAAAGTATATCGTTAATTTACATATGATTTTAAGCATATTTTAATATTAAACTTTGTTAAAGGTGATTGATTCTTGAGCAAAAATTATATTTTTGCACGATTATTGATTTAATCTATTGATTTTAAAAATAATTTAAACGAAACAAATAATTATAAACCTTTTAAAAATTTAAAATTATGTCACAATCGTACGAAGTTATTTTTGAAAACAATAGAAAATGGGTAGAATCCAAAGTATCAGAAGACCCGAATTTCTTCCAGGAGCTGGCAAAAACTCAACATCCTGACTATCTGTATATCGGATGCTCAGACAGTAGAGCAACAGCTGAAGAACTGATGGGTGCAAAACCCGGAGAGGTTTTTGTTCACAGAAACATAGCCAATGTTGTGAATACTTTAGATATGAGCTCCACAGCAGTAATTCAATATGCTGTAGAACATCTGAAGGTAAAACACATTATTGTATGTGGACACTACAACTGCGGGGGTGTAAAAGCAGCTATGACTCCTCAGGATTTAGGATTATTAAATCCTTGGTTGAGAAACATCCGTGATGTGTACAGATTACATCAGGCAGAGCTTGATGCCATCGAAGATGAAGACAAGCGTTATGACAGACTTGTAGAGCTTAACGTTCAGGAGCAGTGCATCAACGTTATAAAAATGGCTTGCGTACAGGAAAGATACATTTTGGAGGAACAGCCTATTGTACACGGCTGGGTATTCGACCTGAGAACAGGTAAGATCATTGATTTGGAAATTGATTTTGAGAAAACCTTGAAAGACATTCAAAAAATCTACAACCTTACAGGTTCTGACTGGGTAATGAGCAGAAAGACGAAATAGTTTTTCTAAAAAGAATGTAAGATGAAATTCTGGAGTATTATTGTATTAACGTTTTTTTTGAATTTTACAGCGCTGCCGAGCATTGCTGCGATTGCAGGCTGGAATATTCAGAGAACGAATATCATAATCAATGAAGAAGAACCACATTCTCATGCCTCCTCACTAATTGTTTACGAAAAGACCCTTCCGAAACCTTTGGACGTTTTCGACTATCTGAAATTTTCAGAACCCGATCTTCAGGGGATGTCTTTTGTATTGGTAGATGATTCCTTTCATCTGGGCCCTCTGTTAACTATATTTTCTCCGCCTCCGGAAGCTTAATTTTAAAGTGTAATTAGATTTTTTTTTTATAGGTATTCAGGTCTTTTCAGGGCATTGAATATCATGCGCGTACTTTAAAATTAAATTTCCAATCTTTTATAATTGATTATTTAGGAATAAATCAGTCGGTTATATATTCTCAAAAATATCATGAAAAAAACATCATTTTTAGGAGGAATCAAGGAGAATTTCCCTTCTGGACTCGTTGTATTCTTAGTTGCACTTCCGTTGTGCTTAGGAATCGCCTTAGCATCCGGAGCACCACCGTTATCCGGTATTATTGCAGGGATTGTAGGAGGCCTTGTTGTAGGGTTTCTCAGCAATTCCAATATATCGGTTTCAGGACCTGCTGCAGGTCTTACCGCTATTGTGCTTACCGCCATTACTGATCTTGGAGCATTTGAACTTTTCCTTTGTGCCGGGATCATTGCAGGGCTTATTCAATTGGTTTTAGGGTTTGTAAAAGCTGGAAGTATTTCCAACTATTTCCCCAACAACGTGATTGAAGGAATGCTTGCTGCCATCGGTATCATTATTATTTTAAAACAGATTCCCCATGCATTAGGATACGACAAGGATCACGAAGGGCATGAAAGTCTTTTTGATAATGGGATCAATTTTAATTACTTCAATGAATTGCTGAACGATATACATCCGGGAGCTATCATTGTAACATTGGTCTCTGTAGGAATTCTTCTTGCGTGGGATAAAATCCCGGTTTTAAAAAGAATGAAAATGCTACCGGGTGCCTTAGTTGCCGTTGTTGCCGGAATTGTAATCAATGAACTTTTCAAAGCATCGGGAAGCTCTTTGGCTATCGCTAAAGAACATTTGGTATCCTTACCGGTTCCAAAATCGTTGGACGATTTTAAAAATCTGATTACCATGCCCGATTTCGGAGGATTTACCAATCCTAAGGTATGGATCGTAGGTGCAACTATCGCCATTGTAGCATCTATTGAGACTTTACTTTGTATTGAAGCATCAGACCGATTGGATAAACAAAGAAGGATCACAGACACTAACCTTGAACTTAAAGCTCAGGGAATCGGAAACCTGGTAAGTTCATTTATCGGAGGACTTCCAATGACATCTGTGGTGGTGAGAAGTTCTGCCAATGCCAATGCAGGGGCAACGACTAAAATGTCAGCGATGATCCATGGGGTACTTTTATTGGTATGTGTCCTTACCATTCCTGTTGTCTTAAATCTGATCCCGTTGGCAACCCTAGCCGCAGTTTTGATTTTGGTAGGATATAAATTGGCAAAACCGGCTACTTTCAAGCACTTCTGGCATCTTGGAAAATTCCAGTTTGTACCGTTTGTAGCCACTGTGGTGGCTGTGGTGGCAACCGACTTATTAAAAGGGGTGGGAATTGGTCTTGCGATCTCTATTTTCTACATCCTTCAGGGGAATATGAAAAGAGCTTATTATTTGAGCAGAGAAAAGCTGGATGATGCTGATGGTATCAATATCAAACTGGCCGAGGAAGTTTCATTTTTAAATAAGGCCGCAATCAAAAAGACTCTTAAAAATATCAAACCTAATTCTACAGTAACAATTGATGCGAGAGACACTTCTTATATTGCCACAGACGTTCTTGAGATGATTCAGGATTTTGCCAATATCCGCGCAAAAGAAGAAGACATCACCGTGGAACTTTTAGGCTTTAAAACATCATACAGAGACTACGAAAGAAGTCAGGATTCTCACATTTTAATTACTCATAAAAGAGCAATGTAAGCTCATTAAACATCAGTTATTTTTTTTAACTTTAAAATTCAAAACAATACAATTATATGAAAGCACATACATACGAAACTCAATCGACCATCACACCTGAAAAAGCATTAGAATTTTTGAAGGAAGGAAACCAAAGATTTGTCAACAACCTGAAAGCAAACAGAGACCTTCTGGAGCAGGTAAATGCTACGCGTGAAGGACAATGGCCTTTTGCTGTCGTGCTAAGCTGTATAGACAGCCGTACATCTGCAGAACTTATTTTTGACCAGGGATTGGGGGATGTTTTCAGTATCAGAATTGCCGGTAATTTCGTTAACCAGGATATTCTTGGTTCAATGGAATTCGGATGTAACGTTGCCGGTTCTAAACTTATCGTGGTTCTGGGCCATACTAAATGCGGGGCATTAAAAGGAGGTCTTGATGCAGCACAAATCGAAGGGATGGGAATGGATAACCTTAACCATCTGATCAATCATTTCAGCCCGATCATCGATGAAGTGATTGAAGGTAACGAGGAACGTTCATCAAAAAACAGCTCTCTTCTGGAAAGATTAAATCAGCAGAACGTAAGAAATGCGATTGAAGATATCCGTAAGCAAAGCTCAACGCTTAAGAACCTTGAAGATGAGGGCAAGATTAAGATCGTTGGAGCCAATTATGATGTAGAAACCGGTGCAGTAACCTGGTTATAAAATCTGCATTATCCCAATTCAGCTAGCTAGTACAAAAAATAATATAAAAGAGCTCCGGCTCTGACAACTTGATTGGAAATCAATTTTAAAGCGCAACAATAAGGCCATCGGAAATCCGATGGCCTTTATTTTTTGCTACATGATACACTTTATAAAAGTAAATAGTTAACCATAAAATATATTGAACCGGCAAAATGATCAATATATTTCAATTCAAGGACATTCATTTTTAATTAATGAAGATTAATTATACATTGCAATTGCTTTTTAAAGGAATATCTAGGTGCTGCTGGTGCAATTTGTGGATCTATAAGCCAGATTTCCAAAATATAAAAGCTGCTAAAATAGGTGCTCCGCAAGGAACAATTTTAAAAGGAGCTCCTATTGCCCAGGGAAGAAGTGCATGGACCCTGAACAATACTCCGAAAACAACCACAGTGGGGATAACACCAGTGAAAACAACTACTCTGAAAATTGGAGATATAGATTTTTGCGGTCGATGAAGTGGTTGGTTATGAGCTCACAAATGAAAAGCCGGTATGATGCTTTATCTTTTGATAAGTCCATGTCAGATGAGAAAAGGAAGGAACGATTACAGGAATTTTTTAATACTACTATCACACTATTTGTAAGTAACCTTATGACAAAATATAATATTATTGACTTAGAAAGCAAAGTAGAGATAATTCTTCTAACTGTTTTTCAAAATAATAACAAAATAAACACATATGATTTTTCCAAAAGCAAAAAAAATAGCCAAAGACCTTGGCTGGTACAAAACAGGCGATGGCGTATTCGGGCTTTATAAAGGTTACTTTTTTAATGTTTCAGATGCAAACCTGATAAGCAGCCCTCAATACAAATTTGTATCTGTGACAACAGGCAACCTGACAGAAGAAAAAAAGCTGCAGATCAACGTAGAGCTGGTCACCAATAAAAAGAGGTTAAAATTTACAAGTTTTGAAATTGGAGATACCTGTATTTTCTTCCGGTTTGCAGAAACCTTTATTTACACTAAGCTTAAGACTGTTTATGTTTTGTTTGACTTTTTAGTTGATCTCTTCAAAAAGCTCAATATACCGGAACAAAGCAAATGTCATAGCTGTGGAACAAATCAAAAAATCAATTATTATGACTCAAATGATAATGGCATCATACTTTGTGACACTTGCTTCCATGAGACCAATAATAAATTCTATGAAATTGAAAAGGAAAGAATTTCAAAAGAAAAAGATTATGTGACAGGATTATTTGGTGCCGTAATATTTTCAATTCCAGGTATTATACTTTGGGTCTTACTGGCCGTATATTTAGGAAGAATGGCCTCTGGAATGGCCTTTATTATTGCTTTTTCTGCTTTCCTAGGATATGGCATTTTAAAAGGGCGTGAAGGTGTATTAAAAAAGTATATCATTTTTCTGACAAACATGGTAAGCATCATTATTGCCAATACTATAACTGTAATTGCTTTACTGATAAAACAGGACGCCACTGTGAAGCAGGCAATATCAGAGCTACAAACCAATGAAGCAGTAAAAGAAGCATTTTACGCCAATATGGTACTTTCTTTTATATTGGCATCAGTCGCCTGGATTTGGATATTGTTTATCATGAAGGACAATACACTCACCATAAAAAAAGCGGATAAGTTTTAGAAGAAAAACATTGGATATAAACTTACAAAAGACACTGTGAACAGCAATTAATTATCATATTTTATAATTTTTAAAACATATTACATGAAAAAACTATTATTAAGCTTAAGTGTAGTGATCGGAACTATTTCGTTTGCTCAATCTGCAGACCGACCAAGATTTGGCATTAAAGCCGGAGGTAACCTTTCTAGTTTTACTGGAGGTGATTCAAAATCTAAAATCGGATATTATGCTGGGGCTTTTGTTAATGTCCCTTTATCTGAGGCATTCAGTATTCAACCCGAAATTGTTTACAGCCAACAGGGTGCAAAAGCAAAAGACGATTATGAAATGGCAACTTATACAATAAAGAATATGCAGCAAACTCTTGGTTATATCAATGTTCCTGTAATGCTTCAATATAATGCCACACCGGAATTTTATCTGGAAGCCGGCCCCGAATTTGGACTTCTTATAAGCGCTCAGGCGAAAGTAGATATTAATGGCAGTACATATAAGGCTGATAATAAAGATAGTATGAAAAGCTTTAATTTTGGTGCCGGGATAGGATTAGGATATAAATTTACACCTAACTTAGGAGTGAATGCCAGGTATATTGCCGGCATAACTAAAATTTTAAAAAATAACTTTGGAGATTCTTCCAAAAATACTAATTTCCAGCTTGGTGTAAATTATTATTTTTAAAAAGAATTAGATATCTTCTTAAGCATATGAAATAAATGACTGCCTTGTTTTTAAGGCAGTCATTTATTCTATAAACTATATGGTAATTGCAGTTTTTCCCTTCTGAAATTATTTCCCGTTAAAAGCAGACATTGTATTATTAATTCCTGCGAAAACAAAAGAAAGGCTGGCTTTCGCAAAAGTTTCAATTCTTTCGGGAAGTTTTTCAGTTTCTTCCTCATTCCATACTCCCAATACATAATCGACCTGACGACCCGCAGAAAAGTCAGCAGAAATGCCAAAGCGCAGCCTTGCATAATTTTGGGTCTGCAATACTTCGTTAATATTTTTCAGTCCGTTATGTCCGGCATCAGAACCTTTTCCTTTCATTCTCAATGTTCCGAAGGGAAGTGCCAGATCATCTGTTACGATCAGTACATTCTCCAAAGGAATATTTTCTTTCTGCATCCAGTATCTCACGGCATTTCCGGAAAGGTTCATATAGGTGTCAGGTTTAAGGACAAAAACTTTTCTGCCTTTGTGTTTGCCTTCTGCCATCCAGCCAAAATTTGCAGTATTGAATGATACTTCCAATGATTCAGCTATTTTTTCTGCTACTTTAAAACCTATATTGTGTCGTGTATTTTCATATTCTGAGCCTTTGTTTCCAAGCCCAACTATTAAATATTTCATCAGAAATTTTTTGCAAAATTAAGGGATAAAAAATAAAAAACTCAATCTTCAGCAGATTGAGTTTAAATATTCTTTAAAAAGGATTTTACTGTGGTTTGTAAATGTAGTTGATACCATATCCTTTCGTCATGTATGTCTGGGGATCATAAACATAGTTCGTACTCTTTACAATAGGAGTAGGAATAGGCGGTGTAAGATCTGTTACAGACCATCGCTTAGGATTGTTTGGTGAAAGAATCAGGCTTTCTTTATCATTAATTACGGTTGACAGAAGCCTTGAAAGTTTATATGCATGTGGCAACAGTGTAAAAGGGCTGATCTGGTCATCATAAGCATAGTATTCATAACTGTATTTTCTATTGGGAGCACCAAATACATCTCCTGCTCCTATAGGTCCGTAATATCTTATTACTTTAGACACATTGTCTCCTACATAGGTATATTTAGTCCTTGAATAAGCCGTAAATGCAAAAGTGGTTCCGGCAGCATCAGGGCCATTTCTCATGATGATAGAATCCAGCTTGGCTGTACTTGCATTGTAGTATACATTATATAGAATCTTCTCCTTTCTGAACAGAGTCTGTGGTCCCGGTGTGGTAGCAGGCGGAACAGGCGGCGGTCTTCGGAAAATAGAACGGTTTTCGGAAATTTTATCAATTTTGTTATTGTTTGTGTACGTAAACAGCTGCGTATAGGATACACTATCTTTATCCAGCTTTCCGTTTCCATCCAGATCCAAAAAGCCATTAAAATTAATCTGGCTGATTTTATCACCGCTGTACATAATATCTGTAACTGATGCACTGTCTGTAATCACTTTATTGACCAAAAGCCCGCTGTAAAAGTATTCAGCAATGGTATCTTTATCTGTAATTTCTCTGTATAATGCTCTGGGGCCCGAAAGACCTCCTGTATTATTCAGATCCAACAATGGATTTCCTTCTTCGTCCAGTAAACTTTTGCATGAATGTATTGAGGAAAAGCCTGCTATTATTAAAATAAAATAGAAAATTTGTTTCATTTCCTGGTAATTGATTATTTTTTTGACAAATATAATTTTTTTTGTTTTAAAATTATATGATTATTTATATTCCAATAAAATCAATAATGAGAGTCTCCTAAAAATTTTTATAGGTATATGCTACTTTCTGATTTTTTTCAACCGTCGGATATCCCTGATTATCATAGCTGTAACTTTGGGCAGTGTTTACCGTAGGTTTTGAAGGTATTTCAATATACATCGATGTCGGATTATTAGGAGATGCTCTGTAGAAATTAACAGGATCGATCAGACTTCGGATAATAGAAAATGTTTTTGGAAGTGTAGAAAAAGGACTTTTATTGTTATCATAGTTCTGGAAGTTATACTTGGACTGCACTGCTGTTCCCATATTAGGGTTGCCATTGATATCCAATATCCCTTTTGAACAGATTGCCTGAAAGATATTTTCCCCGTTATAGTTGAAAGCATATTCAATGAATTTATTATAAGCACTTATTCCTCCTTCTTTTCTTTTCTCAAGAATTTTAGTTAATTTTCCGTTAGCCGGGTCATAGGTAAAGGCATAATCACTGATATACGAAAGCCCCGGATTGGGATTCGTGGCAATACCTGTCGCATTGTAAATCTTTCCCTTGCTATCCGGAGTAATATCAAAGACATACTTGAAGCTGGCGGATGATGAACTCACAAAGCTTATCGTTTTAACATCTTTCTTTTTATTGTCAGCCCCCAAAGTATACGACAGGGTCGCAGTATAACTAGCTCCATTAGCCGTAGATGCTTCATCTTTAAAAACAGCCTGCTCCAAAATCCCTTCAGTACTTATATATTCTTCCTGGACAACAGCATTCACAGAAATCTTTTCTAAAATCTTCGGAGGTGGTACTCCCGGATCCGGATTAGAGCCAGATTCTGTAGGGTCTGCGGTAGTATTACATGATGCCAGTATACCCATCAAAGCAATCCCGGCAAGCATTTTAAGAAAATAGTTTTTCGCCATAGAAAATTAGTTTTAACATCTTCAAATATAATTCAATTTTCGATAAAACCGATTAATTTTTGCAGACAAATTCACAATGAATAGCCATAATAAACAAAAAAATCTAAAAACATAACGTTTCCAGATTCTTTTTATTGTTGTATGATAAAAATTAATACGGTTGCAATACGGATATTGTAAGAACAGATTGAGACATATCTCCGTTAAGGAACGTTGTTTCAACTGCTCTTCCTATTCCCAGTGTATTGGTACTGATTGTTCTTTTGATACAGGCCACTTTCACTGCATACTTGTTTTTAGGGGTAAGGTTTGCTAAGGTTGCATTAAGGTTAAAAATTTTATAAGCTCCTTTTTCCCCCAGCAAGACATCTGTTCTTACGGCTCTTAGCAAATCATCTACAAAGACACCACAGGCAAAACTCGCTGCATCCGTTTCGGTTTTCTGAACAGTTGTCTGAAATGAAAAAGTAACCTTATTATTGGCATTAGTCACAGAAAAAGTATCGGAATTTCCCGGCAGTACACTCCATCCATTAATAGAATCTCCATCGTTATAAGGAACCGCACTCCCATTTCCGGTGAAAGATACTCCTGTCTGGTCTGATGTTGTATTGATTGAAAATAAAGACATACTTCCCTGTCCGTCAGCAATTTTAATGTTTTTCCAATCATTGGCAGCCATCTCGGAATTATTGTGAAAAATATCGCCTGCATTTCCGGCCGATCCCTTCAGTATATCAGTACCGGCAGTTCTCAGCTCTTTTCTTACATTTAAGTCACCATTGATGTCCAGCGTATTTACAGGGTTTGCTGTATTAATTCCCACTTGAGCAGTCATCAATCCGACAATCAATAAGAACTGAATAAAAAATATTTTTTTCATAATTGTTTAATTTATAATCGGGTTAAATACTTGTGGCACTTCATACACATCTACTTTTAAAGATGACTGGGCAATAAAGTCATTAATGTTGGTATTCGTATTCCTTCCGATTGCCAGTTTTTTAGAGGTATCACCGTATGAAGCAAGTCTTGAGCATGCTACACTTACCGTATGATTTCCTTTGGAGAGGTTGGCTACAATTCCGATCTGATTATGGGTAAGAAAAGGAAATTGCGAATTGATCGCCTTTAAATTCCTTTGTCTCATATTGATCAGCTTATCATCCACAAAAATTCCGCAGGCATAATCTATCGAAGTATCGGTAGTACCGTTCGAGGTAAAATTAGCCTGAACTACTGTTTCAAACTGAAAATAGGCTTTGCTTTCTGTACTGAAGACACTGATCGTCTGGGAAAGACCATCAATTTTCTTAAACCCTTTCAGCGTACTGATATCAGCTCCTTTACTAAAAGCTTCTGCTTTCGAGGTAGTCATATTCGGCTGTTCCGAAGTTAAAAACTCAATCCCGGTTTTGTCTGAAAAAGAATTGTTGAAGATTAAGTAAAATTTGTTCGGCTCATATTCTGGAATACGAAGGGTCTTCCAGATAGGCGGATAGCCTGCCCCCTGAGAAACCAATAATTGATCATTATTTCCTTCTGACAGGGTATTTGCTGTAACATCCAATACAGCTATTTTTTTTCTTAAGGTAATATCTCCGTTGACATCAAGTTTTGCCTTTGGCGAATCTGTATTTATTCCTACTTGAGCAGATAGCATCAATCCCGAACCAAGAAGTAAGGTTGATAATATATTTTTCATCACTTGATTAATTGGATTTATAGGTTACGTATTCTATAACGTCTATCTTCATCGTAGACTCAAGGGTAAATGCATTAGAAGCCCCGTTTGAGCTTGCAACATCACGCCCGATAGCAAACTGAGAACCCGAGTTTGAGGTGGTTATTTTTCTGCAGGCAATTTCAAGCTTCTGGACACCAACCGGAACATTCAGCTCGGTATAGTTAAGTGTAAAAATATAATCCTGCAGGCCTCCCTTTTCAGAATTATTATTGGAGGCCACCCTGTCCGGGCGCACTGCAACCAATTTTCCGTTTCTGAAAACACCACATGCGAATCTCACATTATCTGAAATTGTAGAAGTAGGAGCTTTCATTTCAACTCCTGTCTGAAACTGATAAGTAAGTCTGTTTCTTCCGTTCTTAATGGTAAAAGTTGTTTCCAGGCCTCCGATTTTTGCCCACTTACCTTTTGTAGCATCCGTGATATCGTCCCCCACACTATTCTTATATACATTATCACCTGCTACCCCATTGGAAAGCGATGCAATACCTATCTGATCTGATGACAAATACGAATTGATCAATTTGTACTGTCCCTCTTCCATAAAGGAAACATTCAAGGATTTCCATACAGGAGCTTTACCTTCTCCCTGGGAAACCAGAACCTGACCGTTCAAGCCTGCACTTCCGGCTTGGGTAGAGGTTCCGCCTACTCTAAGTTCTTTTCTTAAGGTGGTCTTTCCGTTCACATCGAGAACAGACTTAGGTTTTGTAGTCCCGATTCCCACCTGTGCGTGGGCATAGAAAGATACAAATCCAGCCGCGCAACAAAATATAATTTTTCTCATAATAAGGACTGCAAATGTACAAATTAGAAATCGAAAAAATTCCAGTTATACATCCTAAACCTATAGAAATAAACACATTACAGCATAGAATTAATCACATAAAAAAGTAGAATTATTACTACATAACTCTACTTTTAATTTCTGTTTAAAATATAAATACGCTCCAAACCCTTTCTGTACAGCAGATTGCCGGGTGTTTTTAATCATTACAAGGTGATTTTCACCCTGTTAAAACTGCGTTAATTCTCTTGGGGTTGAATAGTAAAGGAGATAAAAATGATAATAATCACAAAAAAACATATAAAAACTTAAGTTTTTATATGTTTATAGGAAATTTTAAATTGTATTTTAAAAATAATTTATTGATGTTCAATTATAGCTTTCAATAATACATTGACCTCATCAACGTTTTTAAGTCTCTCCTTTCTCATCATCAGCTGATTGCCTTCTTTACCGGATTTTTCTTTAAGCTGTGCTTCTGCAGGGTTTTTTGTCAAATAACTGATGATATGCCTGAATCTATCGGTTTGATAGAACTTATCCTGAGGATTGCCTGGGAAATACCCTAGAAAGACTCCGTTTTTCATCACAATTTTTTCAAAGCCGATATCGGCTGCCAGCCATTTTAAAGAAACACTTTTTAAGAGATTTACAGCTTCGTTGGGTAACGCCCCGAAACGGTCAATTAATTCAAGCTCAAACTGATGAAGATCTTTTTCATTAGTAATCTCTGACAGCTTCTGATAGAGAAGTAGCCTTTCTTCCGTATTGGAAATATATGAATCCGGCAGCATCAATTCTAAATCAGTATCAATATTGACATCTTTTACGGATTTGAATAATTTTTGCCTGTCTTCTTCATTTTCAAACAAGCTTTCAAAGTCTGCGTCGTCTTGCAGTTCTTCCAATGCTTCCTGCATCAGTTTCTGATAGGTTTCAAAGCCCATTTCATTGATAAAACCACTTTGCTCAGCGCCCAGCAAATCACCGGCACCACGGATTTCAAGATCTTTCATTGCAATCTGGAAACCACTTCCTAAATCTGAAAACTGTTCAATAGCTTCCAGACGTTTTCTTGCATCAGAAGTCATCATATCATACGGAGGTGTGATCAGGTAGCAAAAAGCTTTTCTGTTGCTACGCCCTACTCTTCCTCTCATCTGATGAAGGTCTGCCATACCGAATCTTTGCGCATCATTGATGAATATCGTGTTGGCATTGGGAACGTCTACCCCACTTTCAACAATTGTGGTAGATACAAGAACGTCATATTTGCCTTCCATAAAATCCAGAACATTCTTTTCCAGTTGTTTCCCTTCCATCTGACCGTGTCCGGTAATGACCCTGGCATCAGGAACTAATCTCTGGATGAGCCCCGCAATATCCTTAAGGTTTTCAATTCTGTTATTGATAAAATACACCTGCCCATCTCTCTGAAGCTCGTACGAAACCGCATCACGAAGTGTTTCTTCATTAAAATCGATCAATTGAGTATCAACAGGTTGCCTGTTGGGAGGTGGTGTTTTGATCACAGACAGGTCTCGTGCGGCCATTAATGAAAACTGCAGAGTTCTAGGTATAGGTGTTGCTGTGAGCGTAAGAGTGTCAACATTATTTTTTAAGGTTTTCAGTTTATCCTTTACAGACACCCCAAATTTATGTTCCTCATCAATAATCAATAATCCCAGATCTTTAAACTTGACAGAGCTGCTGGCCAATTGATGGGTTCCTATAATGATATCTACCTTACCGTTTTTCAGGGCTTCTAATGTTTCAGATTTTTGCTTAGCTGTTCTGAACCTGTTTACATAAGCAACATTGACAGGGAAGTCTTTAAGTCTTTCTTTAAAACTTCTGTAATGCTGAAATGCTAAAATGGTCGTAGGAACCAATACTGCTACTTGCTTTCCGTCTGTTGCTGCTTTAAAAGCGGCCCGAATTGCAACTTCCGTTTTACCAAAACCTACATCTCCACACACCAGTCTATCCATCACGGTATCTGCTTCCATATCTTTTTTCACATCTATGGTAGCCTTTTCCTGATCGGGAGTATCTTCGTAAATAAAGCTTGCTTCCAGCTCATTTTGCAGATAAGAATCCGGAGTGTAGGCAAAACCTTTAGCGGTCTTTCTTTCAGCATAGAGTCTGATAAGGTCAAAAGCAATCTGTTTTACTTTTGCTTTTGTCTTTTGTTTTAAAGATTTCCAGGTAGGAGATCCAAGTTTACTCAGTACAATTTCCCGTCCTTCCGGACCATTGTATTTTGAGATCTTATGCAATGAATGAATACTTACATATAATAAGTCCCCGTTTTTATAGGTCAGCTTAAAACACTCCTGAATTTTGCCGTCATTATTTACTTTTACCAGCCCCATAAACTTCCCGATCCCATGATCGATGTGAGCAATATAGTCTCCGATCTTCAGAGACATTAGGTCTTTCAAAGTAAGTTGCTCTGATTTGGCAAAAGTATTTTTTGCTTTATACCTCTGATACCGGTCAAAGATCTGGTGATCCGTATATACCAGTATTTTATGCCCGTTATCTACGAAGCCTTCGTGTAGTTCAGATTTAAAGCTTTTAAAAGGAAGCTCATGTTCCAGTTCTTCAAAGATCGATTCGAGTCTTTCTTTTTGTTTCTCTGTGGAAAATGAAATCCAGGTATCAAACCCGTTCTTCTGCTTTTCTTCGATATCTTCAATCAGAAGTTCAAAATTTTTATGGAAAGAAGGCTGTGGAAGCTGATCCATCTTAATTTCAACAAGTTCTTTTAAGCCCTCAATGGCAACATTACCAAAATCGATCGTTTTGAATTTTTTGTAATCAAACAGGAATTCCTGATCTGAAATAAAAAGTTCCTGGGGAGTTCTGTGGGCAATATCTTTACTTAATGTTTCATACTTTTCAAGGGACTTCTCATAGAATGTTCTGATTTTCTGCATTCCGATCATCCCGTTCTTAGAGACCACATAGCTTTCATCGGATAACAGCTGTAATAATGAAACCCTGCTTCCCGTCACTGAAAAGTTCATATTCGAGACCAACTGAAAATCCTTCACCTTATCTACGGAAAGCTGTGTTTCGATATCAAAGGTTTTAATGCTTTCAACTTCGTTTCCAAAAAATGTAATTCTGTAAGGTTTTTCATGGGAATAAGAGAAGACGTCTACGATTCCTCCTCTTACGGAAAATTCTCCGGGTTCGGATACAAAATCAGATTGTTGAAAATGATAATGATTCAGTAATTCATCAACAAAATCAAAATCCAACTGATCTCCCACCTTAATATGATGTGATATTGCCTTAAAATCTTCTTTCTTCAATACTTTTTCAGACAGCGCTCCTGCATAGGCAACAATAACTTTCGGAGATCTCCCGGAATTGATTTTATTGAGAACTTCAGTCCTTAAAACCAAATTAGCATTTTGCGTCTTTTCTACCTGATAGGGTTCAAGATGGGTTGCCGGAAAGTAGAGAACTTTTTCTTTTCCAAGCAGATCCTCCATTTCAGTATTAGCATACAACGCATCTTCCTTATCATCAACAAGATAAAGGATGTTTTTCTTCTGAACCAGAAAAAGTTCTGCTATAAATATAGAAATTGAAGATCCTGCACTTCCTTTCACAGTAATATGCGGATTGTTTTCTAAGCGGGTGAAGATTTCTTTTCCAAATTCCTTTTGCATGAGATCCGGAAGAAACTTTTCGTTGATGGATTTTAACTGCATAAATAGTAATTGTATAAACGACAAAAGCGATTCCGGGAGTTTTCCGGAACCGTTTTCATGTTATAACAAAGGTACGGATAATTTTTTTTCAATGAAAAACAGAAACTTAATCAAAGGAAATCTTAATTTTTCACCAATTTATTTAACAGCAAGTTAAAATAATCCTAATTTTTAGAGATGGCACAGTGTTTGGGAATGTTTTCCTACCAAACAATTAAAGTATAGTATTATGAAAAAAGCAATTAGAATCTTAGGACTTTTTATGCTGGTCTTTGCAGCAGTATCATTCTCGTCGTGCAGCAAAGATGATGATCCCACAAACAACGACTTTTTTGCAGGGACGTATAAAGGAAAAGTTTCCTACAACGATGGCGGATCTACCAATATCAGTAATGATAACGGAAGTGTATTTGTAACAAAAATCGCCAGTGGAACTAAGTACAATTTTTCATTTTCAAACAGTATTCCAGACCTTAACGGAATTGAATTTGAGCAAAAAGGTGATCACACTCTGGTCATGGTAGGATCTTCTGCAACGTCTTATATCAGAATTGATAACAGTGAATTGAAAATCCTATACCTGAAAGATGGTAAAACATGGACAGCCAACTGTACCCGATAAAAATTAATAAAATTTATATAAAAAAGCCTGTTTTCCTTAAAACAGGCTTTCTTTTATATTAAAAATGCTTTAATCTTTTTTTAAGCTCTGATAAACTTTAGTTAAGTTCAGAAATACAAATTTTCTAGCCTGCTTTTTGTATATCTTTATTCAACAAAAACAAACAGTATTTTCTATGAAAAAATTATTATCTGCAATGTCATTAATCTTAGGATTAGGCCTTGCAACTGCCCAGCAGACTGCTCCCACTACCAGTGCCAAAGCTCCTCAAACCGTAAAATCAACCAAACCGGCTGAGATGAAAACTGCAAAACCGGCAGACGTAAAAACGGTAAAGCAGGCACCAACTACACCACCCGCTGCAAAAATGAAAAAAGACGGTACGCCGGACAAGAGATATAAAGCAAACAAACATTTAAAAAAAGACGGTACTCCTGATAAAAGGTATAAGGCCAACAAATAAGCATAACTTAACATATAGTTGTTATTTTCATAATCAAATTTCGATAAACCGGTGAACTCATTCATCGGTTTTTTCATTGGTAATATTTAATGAATTTTATAGCGAAAGAAAGTTTATCCAATAAGAGGTTCTGAAATCCTTCGTATTGTAGCTTTCTCAATGTGATAAAACAATGTCGTGCAGATTTTCATTGTTTTTTTATGTCAAGCCTCATAAAAATGATTTCATATTCTTTACTTATTTATAAATTTGAAGCATGTTAAACTTCTTCAAGAAAAATGCAGCGCGTATCTGGGCAAAAAAGCATGTTCAGAATGCCGAGAAATTCAAGAAAAATGCTGAAAAAGATCAGGAGGAATTATTATTTTCTCTTGTGAATACGGCTCAAAAAACACTTTTTGGGCGAGAACATGATTTTGAGAATATACATTCTGTAGAAGAATTTCAGCAGCGGGTACCCGTTTCGGATTATGAAGATCTTAAACCTTATATTGAGAGAATAAAAAAAGGACAGTCTCATATTCTCTGGACAGATACCCCCGAATATTTTGCAAAGACTTCGGGAACTACATCCGGCTCAAAATATATTCCCATTTCTAAAGAGGCCATGCCTTTTCAGATCGCCGGGGCGCAAAGTGCTCTTTTCCATTATATCAGTAAGAAAAATAATGCTGATTTTGTGAACGGAAAAATGATTTTTCTACAGGGGAGTCCGGAACTGGAAGAAGTTTTTGGCATAAAAACCGGCAGGCTTTCCGGAATTGTGGCCCATCATATTCCTAATTACCTCCAAAAAAACCGGCTGCCAAGCTGGGAGACGAATATTATGGAAGACTGGGAACATAAGGTAGACAAGATTATCGAGGAAACAGAGAACGAGGACATGACTCTTATTTCAGGGATTCCACCATGGCTGATCATGTATTTTGAAAAATTGACGGAAAGACATGGAAAAAAGATCAAACAATTGTTTCCCCATCTTCAGCTTATTGTGACCGGAGGTGTAAATTATGAGCCTTATCGTGATAAAATGGAAGATCTTTTGGGAGGACAGGTAGATATCATTCAGACCTTTCCTGCTTCTGAAGGCTTTTTCGCATTTCAGGATGATTATACAAAAGAAGGATTGCTACTGCTTACCAATCACGGTATTTTTTATGAATTTATTCCGTTGGACGAATATGGTAAGCCTGGTGCCCGAAGACTTACTTTAAAAGATATTGAACTGAATAAGGATTACGCTTTAATCCTTACGACCAATTCAGGTTTATGGGCGTATTCTATAGGAGATGTAGTTCGATTTATCAGCAAAGATCCGTACAGGGTTTTGGTAAGTGGCCGGACCAAACATTTCACATCTGCTTTCGGAGAGCACGTTATTGCTTTTGAAGTAGAGGAAGCTATAAAAGCTAGTCTTGAAAAATATCCGGCTCAGATCGCAGAATTCCACCTTGCTCCACAGGTAAACCCGAAGGAAGGGCTTCCTTATCATGAATGGCTGATTGAATTTGAAAAGATGCCTGAGGATTTAGAAGTATTCAGGAATGAACTTGACCTGCAGCTGAGAGCCCGGAATACCTATTATGACGATCTGATTTCGGGAAATATTCTTCAAAAGCTACACATTACAACGCTCCAAAAGAACGCCTTCCATGAGTACGCTAAGTCTCAGGGAAAGCTGGGAGGGCAAAATAAAACACCCAGATTGGCGAATGACAGAAAAATTGCAGATTTATTAGAAATTTTTAAAATTTAGAGCGATATTTTTCAATTCCAAAAAACGTATATTCGAAAAAAATTATAAATTTGAAAAACTAAACAAAAGTAATGAAAGCATCTGTACTGTTAAAATCATCTTTATTAACTTCTTTATTTGTCATCTCATCGTGTGCAACTACAAAATACAGCGAGGATATTTCAAAGAATAATTATTCTAACCTGGAAGCAGGAAAAATCTATAAGGTTACCATGAGAGATGGCTCTCCTAAACAAAAAATTCTTTTCAGGAATATGGTAGGTGACAATCTTGTAGGTACAGCGGGTAAAAAAGACAGTACGGAAGTCATCATTCCTAAAGCTAATGTTGCGGCGGTAAAAGACAGCAGAAAAGCAAGAATAGCTACAGGTGCCACCATTATTGGGGCAGCGGGTGTTGCAGCCATTATCATCAGTGCTTCAAGAGCAGACTAAAATAGATTTTATCTTTTGAACAATATTTAATATATCTTTCAAAAGTTGTCATATGAATAGCCCTAAATAAAATTTTAGGGCTATTTTTGTTCATGATTTCCTTTACCCCGTTACAGACCTTACAAAATGTTGAGTTCAGGAATCTTCTTACCGGAAGATTTTTTATTGTTTTAGCTTTCAGAATGCTTGCCACATTATTGGGATGGTGGGTGTATCAATTAACAAAAGATCCTTTTTCAATTGGGCTTATCGGGCTTTCAGAGGTAATTCCTGCAGTGAGTTGTGCGTTGTATGCCGGTCATGTGATAGATATGAATGAAAAAAAGCGATTGTTGCTCATCTGTAATTATGCTTATATTTTTCTGATCGGACTCCTCCTCATTCCGGCATTCCTGGATGTGGAAATGCACTTTACAGGACATCAGATTACGTATTTTATTTATGGTGTTATATTTTTCACAGGGATTGCCAGGGCTTTTATAGGACCTATTGTTCCCTCGATGATTCCTAAAATTGTAAAAAAGGAAAATTTACCCAATGCGGTGACTCTTAATCAGGCTACATTCCTTATATCGTCAGTGTGCGGACATGCTATTGGAGGTCTTTTAATAGGATATTTCGGAGTAAAATGGACCCTGGTCGTTATTCTATCTCTGATATTTATTGCTTCTCTATTTTTCTGGCAGCTTAAAAAACAGTATTCAGAATATAAAAAAGAAATGGTAAATGTTGTAGACAGCATGCGTGAGGGAATAACCTATATTTTTAAAACCAAGGAAATTTTGGGTGCATTGTGTCTCGATATGTTTGCTGTACTTTTCGGAGGTGCCGTTGCAATGATCCCTGTATTTGCCACAGATATACTCAACGCAGGTGCCGAAGGATTTGGTCTTCTGAATGCAGCCTCTGACATTGGCTCTATGTGTATTATTACTTTGCTGTCTATTGTTCCTTTGCGTAAAAACCAGGGAAAAATACTTCTTATAGTTGTTACCGGTTTTGGACTGTGCATTATCGGATTCGGACTTTCTAAATTGTATTGGCTGAGCTTTATGTTTCTGGTGATGAGCGGAATGCTTGATGGTATTTCGGTGGTAATCAGAGGAACTATCGTGCAATTGAAAACACCGGATCACATCCGTGGTCGGGTGCTGAGTGTGAATTCAATATTCATCATGTCCAGCAATGAGATGGGGCAGTTTGAGAGCGGGCTTATGGCCAAGCTGCTTGGGGTTGTACGATCTGTAGTTTTTGGCGGAACGATGACCGTTTTAATTGCTTTACTTGTAGGAAGCACCAATCCTAAGCTCAGAAAAATGCAATACTAATTACGGTTTAACATTTCAATATTTAAAGTCAATTGGTACGCGCGCTCTATTAAATTTTAATTTTTTAACTTATTGAATATTTTTTCATTCAATAATACAAAAACATTCCGCGATGGCAATTTCACTCTGATATCTGCGACTTTCACGAGCTACAACAATAATAATTACAGTCGCCACAACAATGACAGCATCAATGATTTTATAGATTATTCAGCCCTGTAAGACAAGCAAAACTGAGTAGTAAATATCTACAACAGGTACGGCTTAAGATTTATCAAAGTGACAAATCCACAGATTACAGACGGGATGGTATCCAATCCGGCAAAAAAAGCTGCTACTGGTAGGCCCTCACCTGGAAAAGTAGTAAGATCAATACACCTTTTAAATACTCGCCTTGGATTTTATTAAAAAACAAAGAATGAATCATTCATTTTTAGTGTAATCGTTTGTTTAGTTCCATTTTATGCTTGGAGAAGAATTTTTTCTGCTCTGAGTTTTTTGCCAATAAAAACTTCAGAAAAGTCTATAATAAATATGGCGTGAGATATAACAAATCTTCAAAATCAGCGTTTATAAGAAAGTAATCAAAAATAAAAATCATCAAATACATTATTGCATAACAACCCCCTGGTTTCTTTAAATATATCTCAAAATCTTTAATTTAACGTTAATAATTTTTTATATTTGCTATATAAAATATCCCCTTATGAATAAAACTTTACTAATTCTATTCTCACTTATAACATGTTTTTGGATAAAGGCTCAGACTTTTACAGACAAGACTTTATCACAGGCTGTTTTACAGCTGAACAACGCGAAAACAACTACCGAGTTTGATACCCTTTTCAATAAATTTTCAAATGTAAAGACTACTGAAAAATGGCAGGCCAACTACTATGCAGCAGTTACTTTATATCTTAAAAATGAAATGCAGCTAAAGAAAACATCGGGACAAAACCTGGATGAATCTAATTCTCTTGCCAGAAAACTGGCTATATCAGCATCAACATCACAGCGCGAAAATCCTGAAATCACCACCTTAATAGGTTTAATTTACTTCCAGAAAATGCAGCTGAGCAAGTCTCAGGATGTACAGAAGGACGGAGATGTCATTGCAAAAATCATTGCAAAAGTTGAAAAAACCTCCCCTGACAATCCAAGGGTAAACATTTTGAAAGCAAAACTAAAAGAAAAATCGGGCGATAAAACAGAAGCAGATTTGTTGGCTAAAAAGGCATTACAAACACTTGAAAGCCAAAATCCTTCAGAAGCCGCTTCTCCAACATGGGGAAAATCACTCCTTCAATAATTAAATAACCTGAGGATAAAAATTAAAACTGTTAAAAAAAATGAAAAAATTTCTACTGATTTTTCTAACCATAATCACTCAGATGCTTTGTGCACAACAGGATTGTATGACCGCAATTCCTGTATGTAGTGATGCTGATATTTCTCTCAAACCGAATGGCTGGGGAACTATTCACGAAGGAGAGGTTGGTTGCTTAGGAACAAGGGGAGAGAGTAATTCAATCTGGCTGACTTTCAGTATCGAAACTGCCGGAACCTTGACATTTGTTGTTACCCCTACGGGCCCTACCGCCATAGATATCGACTATGATTTCGCACTATACGGACCTAATCATGACTGTGCCAATTTAACTGCAGCCCCGTTGAGATGTTCGTATGCTTCACCTAACTGGGGAGCTATAAGCCCGACCGGTCTGGATATGACTTCGGTAGACCTTTCAGAAGACAGCTCAGGCGACGGCTTTGTAAAGTATTTAGATGTGCTTCCTGGACAAGTTTACCATTTGCTGCTTAATAACTACTCAGATGAAGTTTCACCATTTACTTTAACATTCGGGGGAACAGCTAAGCTTCTGACACCATTCGATCACAACTCATCTCATATTTACCAGCCCAATCCGTTTTTACGACCTGGCCCTACCCAAAATGGGGAAATTCCTGTCTGCGGAAGTATCGTAAATTATGACTTTTCAACACTTTCAGCACAAATTTTAAATGCAAACCCTAATTTCATCGTAAAATATTATGCCAGCAGTGCTGATTCTTCAAATGATGCCAATGCCATCACTACACCTACCAATATCAATGTAGCGACTACATATTATTATGCGATCAGCTATGTAGATCCTAATAGTCCTTCGAGTTTCTTAAATCAATGTAGAGAATTCGGACAAATAAAATTTCTGGATAAATCCTTTACTCTGAATCCTGCAACACTTACTTCATGTAGCAATAATAATTCAGGGACCGCTTTATATGATCTTTCAACAGCTACGGTAGGAGCAGATCCGACTCATGTATTAAAGTACTATCCATCTATGTATGACCTTAATAACGGGACTAACGAGATCACAAATCCTTACCAATATTATTCGGCTGAGGGATCAGCGTTCGTAAAAGCAACAAACGAGTTTGGTTGTTTTGCTACGGCGGAAATTACTTTAAAATTCTATCCATTGGTGACGGTACGTGATGCTGAACTGACTACCTGCTTTCTGGAAAATAATCCGTCAACCGGTTTGTTCAATCTGAACAATGCACAGGTAACGGACGCATCAGGTACTCTAAGCAAAAAGTTCTTCCCATCATTGCTGGATGCCATAGATTCAACCAATGAAATCCTCAATTTCACCAACTACATCGCTCCCAACGGAGTTGTATATGTAAGGGTTTTTGATAGCAGAGGATGTTATTCGGTTGCAAAAATCACTTTAAAAGTAACTCCTCCTGTAAGATCCGAAGTTCTGAAAGATAAGATTATTTGTATAGAAGATAAAACCACCCTGGATGCAGGCCCTGGATTTAAAAGTTACGAATGGAGTACGGGAGCCACCACGCAGGTGATCAATAACGTAGGAGTAGGAACGTATTGGGTAAAACTGAAAACCGGAGAATGCACCACTACCCAAACAGTCAAAGTATATCCTTCCGAACAACCGGTCATCAGCAATGTTGATATTTCAAACAATACTTTAACGGTAAATGTAATCGGAGGAACACCGGAATATCAGTATTCAATGGACAATATAACCTGGCAAACCTCCAATGTATTCTCGAATATTGCAAGAGGAAGCTATAAGCTTTATGTAAAAGATGCGTATGATTGTGATCCGATTGTAATCACTGTACTTGTTCCGAACCTGATCAACGTGATCACTCCGAATGGAGATGGCGTAAATGACACCATAGATTACTCAGCAATTGCAGATAAGCAAAATCTTGTATTGACTGTTTTTGACAGATACGGTGCTAAAATTCATCAGGCCGATAAATCAAACGGCTATAAATGGGATGGAACAATTGCCGGTAAAAAAATACCGACAGGAACCTATTGGTATTCCCTGACCTGGAATGAAAACGACAAGAAAAATACGGCCTTTAAGTTTTCGGGCTGGGTACTTGTAAAAAACAGAGAATAAGGATATCATAATGTAAAGCCGCTCATGGCGGCTTTTACTCTTTAAAAAATAATAAAAGTTATTCGTAAATTTTGTTTCACAAAAAATCATTTTAACAATGAAAAAAATACTACTCTTTTTAATTTTATTAATAACTCAGGCAGTCTATTCACAGTCAGACTGTATTTCAGCTATTCCCATTTGTGGTAATTCTGATATTTCATACAACCCGGCCGGCCATGGTGATGTTATAGAAATCCTTAAGCAAAACGGAGGATGTCTGAATTCCAATGAAAATTTATCCGTATGGTATACATTTACGGCAGCAACATCAGGAACCCTTGCCTTCACCATCAAACCTAATCAACAGTCGGATGATTATGATTTTGCCGTTTACGGACCTACCACCAACGGCTGTACAGGCCTGATGCAGGATCCTGCACAAAATATTTTCAAGCAACCCATCAGATGTAACTTCTCAGGTGCTTCCGGAGATACAGGACTGGACATCAATATGGCACCGCCTGCTGTATTCCCAACCTTTCCTCCCAACAATACTGCTGACATGAACAACGGTACCAAGTGGAGCCCTTATATGAATGTAACAGCAGGTGAAACCTACTATCTGATTATTGACAACTATCGTAGTACAGCTAAAGGTTTCTCTATGATCTGGTCCGGTACTGCAAGTTTAAGTTCCGCATTTAACGATCCGGTTCTTGCTCCATATCCGTTTATTACACCAGGAGTACCAGCAGCAAATCCTACAGACCCAAGTCAGGTTATGGTTTGCGGGCTCCCTACACAATTTAATTTCTCCACACTTACCGGAGCTATCATCAATGGAAACAGCGCCAACTTCAGTGTAAGCTACCACAGCAATACCAATGATGTACTAACGGGAAGCAACCCTCTTGGAATTGAAACGGTAAACGGAACTACCACATATTATTACAGAGTCGTATATCACGATCCTGCCAATCCTAATAATCCGATTAACGGATGTTTTATTACCGGAAAATTCAAATTTGTTGATGCGAGCATCACGGCGAATACCGCTACTTTATATTCATGTAATAATAACGGAGAAGGTAAAGCTCAGTTTGACTTGACAACGGCTAATGTATTTGGCGGTCCGGGAGCTATTATTAAATACTACCCTACCCAGGCTGACATGAACGCAGAGACCAATGAGATTACCAATCCTACCAACTACGTTTCGCCTGAAGCAACAGTGTATGTGAAAGTAACTTCTAATTTCGGATGTAAGGCTACTACAACAATCAGATTACTGTTTTTCCCGACCGTTGATTTAACAGACGCTGTCATTGAAAACTGTTATATTGAAAACGATATCACCCGTTCAACATTTGATCTTACAAAGGCTTCAATCGGACTTCCAAACCCGGTTCCTGCCAATACGGTCATCAAATATTACAAGACATTGGGAGATGCTAAAAACCAGACTAACCCTATTTTAAATCCTTCAGCTTATGTTTCTGAAAATACAATAGTATATGTAAGGGTTGAAAATGATAAACATTGCTACTCGATCTCCAAAATCACTTTAAAGGTTCTGCCACCGGTAAAATCAAGTGTTTTAAAAGATAAAATTATCTGTGCCGAAAACAGAACAACACTGGATGCGGGACCTGGATTCGTAAGCTACGAATGGAGTACGGGAGCAACGACTCAGTCTATCAGCAATGTGGGAATAGGTGCATATTGGGTAAAACTTCAGACCGGAAAATGTTTCACCGTACAGGAAGTACATGTACGCGCAAGCCTGCAGCCGGTGATTACTTCAATAGACATCACCAATAACAACATTACCGTGACTGCTACGGGAGGAGTGCCACCTTACAAATACTCTGTGGACGGTGTTACATGGCAGGATTCCAACTCATTCACAGGGCTTCCGAGAGGTGAAAACACAGTCTATGTAAAAGATACATACAACTGTAATCCGATCCAGATAACCGTTACCGTTCCAAACCTGATCAATGCGATTACACCCAACGGAGATAACATTAATGATTATATAGATTATTCTGCATTAGCCTATAAGAAAAATCTGATATTCACAGTTTATGACAGATATGGAAACAAACTGTATGAAGCCAACAAAACAAGAAACTTCACATGGGACGGAACCGCATCCGGCAAAAAAATAGTAACAGGAACCTACTGGTATACAATCTCCTGGAACGAAAATGATAAAAATAACACCGAGACAAAATATTCAGGATGGATATTGGTAAAAAATAAAGAATAATTGTATATCTTAATATGATAAAAAAATCACCCCGACCCGGGGTGATTTTTTTATCAACAAAAGCAATCGCCTGCTGACAGCATTTTCAGAAAGACTGCTAATAATTTGTTGAATACTATTTTTTATTATTTTTTTAAATAAACTATCTTTGCATCATGGCGCAGAAAGAAACATTATCATCCCTGACACACGGAAACTTTGCAAAAGAATTGTCTATTGCGGATGGAAAAATGCCTCCCAATGCAGTGGATTTTGAAAGGCTTGTTATAGGAACTTTTTTGATTGACAAAAAAGGTCTCGACCATTCTATTGACCTCCTTACCCCGGAAGTATTTTATGACCCCAGACACCAATGCATCTTTTCTACCATTCTAAAGCTTTATGAAGGGAATCATCCGGTAGATTTAATGACGGTGATCCAGGATTTAAAGAAAAATGACAAGCTAAGCCAGGCAGGAGGCGATCATTACATCATCGACCTGACCATGGGAGTAAGTTCATCTGCCCATATAGAATATCACGTTCGTGTTATTCTTGAAAAATATATTTTAAGAAGTCTCATTAATGTTTCAGCCAATGTGATCGATTCCTCTTACAAAGAATCTACAGATGTTTTCGAACTTCTGGATAAGGCTGAACAGTCATTTTTTGAAATCACCAACGGAACGATTAAGAAGGGATTCGATACAGCCAATTCATTGGTAAAACAGGCTATCGATACAATCAAGTCTTTAAAGGACAAGCAAGGACTTTCAGGAGTTCCATCAGGTTTCAGGGATGTGGATAAAGAAACCGGTGGCTGGCAGAATTCTGACCTCATCATTATCGCAGCCCGTCCCGCAATGGGAAAAACCGCTTTCCTTCTTTCGATGGCAAGAAATATTGCCGTAGGTCACAAAATCCCAATGGCCCTTTTCTCTCTCGAGATGGCATCTGTACAGCTTATCACCAGGATGATTGCTTCTGAAACAAGAATCTCGTCGGAGAAACTTAGAAAGGGTACTCTTGATGATGAAGAATGGCAGCGATTGTTTTCTAACGTTTCTGAACTGGAAAATGCTCCTTTGTACATTGATGAAACTCCCTCTCTCTCTATATTCGACTTCCGTGCAAAGTGTCGACGACTCGTTATGCAACATGGAGTAAGACTGATCATGGTCGATTATCTTCAGCTGATGACCGCAGGGAGCAGCGGAAAAGGAGTTGGAAACCGTGAACAGGAAATTTCAATGATTTCACGTTCATTAAAAGCTATTGCGAAAGAACTGAATGTACCGGTTATTGCACTTTCCCAGCTTTCCCGTAGTGTGGAAACACGTCCCGGCAAAAGACCTCAGCTTTCGGACCTTAGGGAATCCGGAGCAATTGAGCAGGATGCCGATATCGTATCTTTTATTTTCAGACCTGAATATTACAAAATCACAGTTTGGGATAATGATGAGGAAGGCCAGGAAACTTCTACAGAAAACCAGGCTGAGCTTATTATTGCCAAGCACAGGAATGGTGCTACTGCAGATGTGAGATTGTCATTCTTGAAGCATTTTGCAAAGTTTGGAGATATTGAAGCCGCTCTTGATGGGAGTGCCGGAGGTGGCTATCCTTCCAACTTTGGTGAACCAAGTGGTTTTGATAAAATTAAAACAACCATTCAGCCGGGTGCTGCATTTGACCTTCCGGACAGCTCAAAACTTTCAGGGTCATCAATGAATGACTTTGACGATGATGATGACTTTCCGTTTTAATCCGTATTGACAGGATTTAAGCTAAAATTAAATAATTCATTTTTATAATAGATTTGAAAATCGAAATCTACACCGACGGAGCCTGCAGCGGAAACCCCGGAAAAGGCGGTTACGGAATCCTTATGCGCGTTCCTGAAAAAAACTATCAGAAAACGTTTTCCAAAGGCTTCAGAAAAACAACCAACAACAGGATGGAGCTTCTTGCTGTTATTTCCGCATTGGAAAAATTAAAATCTACAGAAAATCAGATCCATGTTTATACAGACAGTAAATATGTAGCTGATGCCGTTAATCAAAACTGGATCCAGGGATGGATCAAGAGAGGCTGGAAAAATGTAAAAAATCCGGATCTCTGGAAAAAATTCATTGAGCTTTACAACAAACACACACCCACGATGCATTGGATAAAAGGTCACGCAGGTCATTTCGAAAACGAGCTTTGTGATCAACTTGCAGTAGCTGCCGCCAACTCTGCCGATTTAGAAATCGATGCGTATTTTGAAGGATTAGATAGTAATTCTCTTTTTTAACATAATTAATACAATTCTACATTTACGGTTATAACTTTAATTATTTTATCATAAGAAATAATATTTTTTGATTAATATTATATTTTTTTAGTAAAATTAACATTAAATATACATTTATTTATCAGGATTTAATATCTTTACTTATTAATCTAAATCCCAAATAAATGAATAAAATACTACCGTTTTGTTTTTTCATTATTATACTATGTATTTCGGGGAATTATTCACGGGCACAAACATACCAGCTGGCCGGGAACCCTGTAAACACCACAGGATGGACTGTAGTTCCTACTGCTACAGTAAATACTGATTTCATCCAACTCACCCCTGATACGAACAATCAATCAGGTTCCATCAGACTCAATGATCCCATCAATTTAAAATATTGTGACAAATGGAGGGTCGAATTTGACTTCAGAATGGATTCCAACCAAAACTCCAACGGAGACGGTATTGCATTCTGGTATCTTGCCAACCCACCTATTGCAAGTGTACTAGGGTCCGGCCTTGGAGTTTCCCAAAATGCCGTCGGATTTATTGTCGGATTTGATACTTACAATAACACAACGACAGCTACAATGAGCAAAGTGCATGTTGCGTATGGGCAGGTGGCCAACACAACAGACAGTAATAATGTAGAATTCTTCAATGTTCCCGGAAGTTCTTTCCACTCACCTGACCTCAATACTACCCAACCTTTCCAGGGAACCACCTATAAACATGTTGAAGTAACCGCTCAGGTAGACCCTGCCGCTCCTGCCAACTGGATTGTAAAAATAACTATAGACGGTAATGTAATCTGCAATCAGTCTTTTGCACCTGCAGGTACAGCAGCTGCAATGACGGTAGGATATTTTGGCTTCTCAGCATCTACAGGAGGCGCCAGATCGAGACATTCAATCAAAAATGTAAAAATATATACGGACAAAGTCCCTATCCTGTTAAATTCTATATCTCAGTCTTTTTGCCCCAATCCTACAACCGGTTATGGAAGCGTAAACCTGACCTCATATAATTCCCAGTTTGTCAGCAATCCTTCTAATTATACATTCACTTATTATCCTTTAGGAAGTTCTACTCCCATTGCGAATCCCACTAATTACCAATTTAACACAAATACTACCGTCACAGTCGTAATAAAGGATAATGCGGGAATACTCTGTGATAATCCTGATGGAAAAATTCAGTTGAGCATTGCTCCTTTTAAAGCGGAGGACAAAACAATTCTTGCCTGTAATAATAATAAAATCGGCACCGCCACTTTCAATCTGAATACGGCTGCCGTCACTGGCGTTCCGGGTTCTGTTAAAAAATATTACAAGACCTTAAATGACCTGAATGCAGACACCAACGAAATATTAAATCCTGACAGTTATTTATCAGTCCCTGGCGTTGTTTATGTAAAAGTAACCACCCCACAGGGCTGTACTGGTAATGCTAAAATAACCCTCGCATTTTACGCTGAAACTCCCGTAAAAGAAGCAACCCTGAGAGCATGTTTTATTGAAAATAATATCACCAACGCTGTATTTGATTTAAACTCTGCAGACGTAACTTCTTTAACCAGCGGGTTTACAAAAAAATACTACACTTCAGTAGCCAACGCTCTAAGCGGCACTAATGAAATTGTAAGTTTCCTTCAATACATATCAGCAAGCACAACAGTATATGCTAAAGTAACCGACAGCAACGGATGTTTTGCTATTGCTAAAATCAACCTTATAGTTCTTCCTCCCGTAAAATCCGGAATTTTAAAGGATAAAACTCTTTGTATCGGTGAAAAGACGAATCTTGATGCCGGCCCTGGATTTAACGGATATGAGTGGAGCACCGGGGAAACCACGCAGTCTATCAAAGACGTTGGGGTTGGAGAGTATTGGGTAAAGCTTAAAACCGGAAACTGTATTACCACTCAGATTGTAAAAGTAATGGCGGCACCCAATCCTGTTATTGCAAGCATTGATATTAACCACAATACAATTACGGTCTATGTAGCCGGAGGAACACCACCGTATCAATATTCTTTAGACGGAGCTACTTGGCAGACATCCAATATTTTTACCGGTCTGGCAAGAGGGGAAGTAAAAGTCTATGTGAAAGATTTATACAATTGCTCACCCGTGGAAGTCCAAATCACGGTTCCTAATCTTGTGAATGCCATTACTCCCAATGGGGACAACATTAATGATTTCATTGACTATTCTGCATTAGGATATAAGAAAAATTTAGTGTTTACGGTATATGACCGATATGGCAACAAGATGTACGAAGCAGATAAAATGAGGAATTTCACATGGAATGGGATGGCATCCGGTAAAAGGGTTCCTACGGGCACTTACTGGTATACCATTTCATGGAACGAAAATAATAAAAACAATACCGAAACAAAATATTCCGGTTGGGTATTGGTCAAAAATAGAGAATAGAATATGATATAGGCTGTTTTTTATAAGAAGACAGCCTATTATATGAAATTATAATGAAAAAAAATCTCCGCATCTCACTCACATTCTAAACAATATGTATTACATCAATAAGATAACTAACCCTCCAACTGTTATGAGAAAAAATATACTTATTTATTTATTAATCATTCTATTAGGAACTCCTTTAAAATTAGCTTCACAAACCTATCAGCTCAGCGGAAATCCGGTAAATACCACAGGATGGAACCTGGTATCTGATGCTGTCGTAAGCACTGATTTTATTAGACTTACAACCGATCAGACCAGTAGGTTTGGAGCGATAACGCTGGCCGATCCTATTACGTTAAGCTACTGTGACAAATGGAAAGTAGAATTTGATTTTAGAATTGACGGCAACGGAACTACTCAATTTGGGAGAGGTGACGGGTTTACCTTCTGGTATCTGGCCAATCCTCCTACAGGATTCGTATCGGGAGGAGGCCTGGGAATACCGGCTAATGCTTCGGGACTAATGGTGGGTTTTGACATTTTCAACAATACTACCGAAGGTCAGATGAGCAAAGTACATCTTTTATATGGTACCAATAATACCGCCGGGAATAATATTGAATTCAACAATACACCGGGAAGTACCTTCCACTCTCCTGACCTTATTGCCACACAGCCATTCGTAGGAGATACCTATAAGCACGTCGAGGTAAATGGTGAAACCGATCTTTCCAATCCGACGAGCTGGATTATTAAAATAAAAATTGATGGTGTACTTATTGTTGACCAGTCTTTTGCCCCGTCAGGCGGTGCGGCAGGGATGACGCAGGGGTATTTCGGTTTCTCTGCTGCAACCGGCGGAGCAAGCGCAAGACACTCTATCAAGAATGCAAAGGTATTTGTAGATAAAGTTCCTATTTTAAATAACACCGTCACTCCATTTGTTTGTACTAATCCTGCTACCGGAAATGGTGTTGTGGACCTTACTTCTTACAATTCGCAGTTTGTGAATAACCCCGGTAACTATATTTTCACCTATTATATTTTAGGAAATGCAACTCCTATTGCCAATCCCGCTAGTTTCCAATATTCAGGCAATACAACCATCAAAGTTGTCATAAAAGATCCTACTTCAACGCTTTGCGACAACGGAGACGGGGTCATACAGCTCAACCCGACCCCTTTTGCCGCTACCGATGCCAGCCTCAGCGGATGTAATAATAACAATGCAGGAACAGCAACTTTTGACCTCACCACTGCTGCTGTAACGACTTTAACCGGTACAACCAAAGAGTTCTACCCTACTTTATTTGACATGAATGCCGGAACTAATCAAATCACCAACCCTACCGCTTATGCAGCAGGCGCAGGCACAGTATATGTAAGGGTAACAACTGCACAAGGCTGCATAAGCACGGCTAAAATAACTCTGAACATCTATCCTGTCGTAGTAGTGAATGACACTGAATTAAAATCCTGCTTTATTGAAGCCACGCCATCAATGGCACTTTTCAATATTTCGTCTGCTGTAGTTTCTCAGGGAGGACTTACAAAAGAATACTATCCTTCTTTAACCGATGCTCTTAACGGAACGAACCCCATCCCTAATCCGGGAGCGTATATTGCGCCTAACGGAGTGGCATACATAAAAGTATTCGGCGCAAATGGATGTTACTCTATTGCGAAAGTGACTCTTACAGTGGTACCACCGGTGTTTTCCAGAGTTCTGCAAGACAAAACGATCTGTATTGAAAGTAAGACAACCTTAGACGCCGGTGCCGGATTCAAAAGTTATGAATGGAGCACGGGAGCTACAACCCAGACTATTACTAACGTGGGAGTCGGAACCTATTGGGTAAAACTGAAAACAGGGGAATGTACTGCTCTACAGACCGTAAAGGTTTTTGCCGCTGAAAATCCGGTAATATCCAGCATTGATATTTCAGGAAACAATGTGACGGTATTTGTTAACGGAGGAAAGCCACCTTACCGATACTCTATGGACAACGTTAGCTGGCAGGACTCTAATGTATTTCCTAATGTTCCCCGGGGCGAAGCTAAAATATACGTAAAAGACAGCTATAATTGTGTTCCTGTGGAAGTTATCATCACGGTTCCTAACCTGATCAATGTAATCACACCGAATGATGACGGAATCAATGATATCATTGACTACTCTGCACTGGCCCGTAAACGAAACCTGGAAATTAACATTTATGACAGGTATGGTGTACAACTTTTCAGAGCTGATAAATCCAATAAATACACATGGAACGGAACTGCCAACGGAAGAAGAGTTCCGACGGGAAGCTACTGGTACTCTATTTCATGGGATGAAAATAATAAAAACAATACCTCCAACACTCCTGTTAAATTCTCAGGTTGGATCCTTGTAAAAAACAGAGAATAATCACCAATTTCATCTATTATAAAGAAATCACTCCGCCAGTCGGGGTGATTTTTGTATGATTAATAGGATATATTTTGTTTTAAAGACTTTTTATTCATATTCAATCCTTAAATTTGCCTTATGAATTATTTGGAGGCTTTAAGCAGAAGATATTCTGTAAAAAAATTTAATCATCAAATCATTCCTCAGGAGACATTACACAATATTCTTGAGTCAGGAAAACTGTCTGCAAGTTCGCTGGGACTTCAACCTTATAAAATCATTGTTGTGGAGAGTGAGGAAATGAAACAGAAATTAATTCCTGCTTTTTATAATCCATCTCAGATTTCCACCTGTTCTCATCTCGTTGTTATTATATCCAAAAAAACAATTGAAGAACATTATATCCGTGGATATTTCAATCACATTTCTGAAGTCAGAGAAACACCTTTAGAACAACTTGATCCTTTTAAAAATAGCATCAGGCAACATATCAGTCAAAAAACACAGGATGAAATCTTTAACTGGGCAGAAAAACAGTCTTATATTGTACTGGCCAATCTCATGTATGCTGCCGCTATTGAAAATATAGACTCCTGTCCGATGGAAGGCTTCCGACAAGACCTGATCGAAGAGATTCTGAATATCAATCCTGAAACGGAAAAAGTAACCGTTACCCTCGCTTTGGGCTACCGCTCCGAAGAAGATTACTTCCAGTACATGAAAAAAGTGAGAAAACCAAACGAAAAATTGTTTAAATTTATTTAATATTTAAACGGTTGTACCTAAAGCAAGCATATGATAAAAGCGGATGTATTAGTAATCGGTTCCGGAATTTCCGGACTTTCCTATGCCATTAAAGTTTCTGAACAGTTCCCTGATGCCAAAATCATCATTGTGACAAAATCTGATGAAGATGAAAGCAACACCAAATATGCACAGGGTGGGCTGGCCGTCGTAACAGACTTTCAAAAAGATAATTTTGAGAAACATATTGAAGATACCATGCGTGCCGGTGATGGCGAAAATAAACGCGATGTTGTGGAAATGGTCGTGAAAGAAGCACCTGCAAGATTCAATGAAATTGTAGAATGGGGTGCTCAGTTTGATATGAAAAACGGCAAATTTGCCCTGGGAAGAGAAGGCGGACACACCGAGAACAGAATTGTACATCATAAAGATATTACAGGTTTCGAAATCGAAAGAGCTTTACTGGAAACAGCCAATAACAGCCCGAATATCGAAATCCTGGATCATCATTACGTCATTGATATCATTACTCAGCACCATGTTCCGGGAAAAGAACTTAACGAAGGAGACATCCATTGCTATGGTGCTTATATTCTGGACGAGAAGTCTAAAACAATCAAAAAAATAACTTCCAAGATTACATTAGCCGCTACAGGAGGGGCTGGCCATGTGTATAAAAACACAACTAATCCTACAATTGCAACAGGAGACGGAATTGCCTTCGTAGCCCGTGCCAAAGGAAAGGTTTCCAATATGCAGTACTATCAGTTCCATCCTACTGCTTTATACAATAAGATTGACGGGATGTTGTTTCTTATTTCCGAAGCCGTAAGAGGTGACGGTGCTAAATTAAGGACAAAAAGAGGCGAAAAATTCATGCAGAAATATGATGAGCGTGAAGAATTAGCTTCCCGGGATATCGTAGCAAGAGCCATTGACAATGAAATGAAAATTTCGGGAGATGAGTATGTCGGTCTTGATTGCCGTGAGATGAATCGGGAAAAATTCCTGGAGCATTTCCCCAATATTTACAAAAAATGCAAAGATGAAGGCATTGATCCTTTCACGCAACTCATCCCTGTAGTTCCTGCCTGTCATTATCTTATGGGTGGTATCGAAGTAGACCGGGACGGGCAATCTTCTATCAGAAACCTTTTTGCTGTGGGAGAATGTACCAATTCCGGATTACATGGAGCCAACAGGCTTGCTTCCAATTCTCTGCTTGAAGGATTGGTATTCGGGCATAATGCTGCCATGAAAACCGTTGATTTATTAAAAGAAAATAATTTTAATTTCGATGATCTGAAGGCAGTTCCGGAGTGGAATGAGGAAGGCATGAAAATCATGGATGAAATGGTTATTGTCAGCTATCTCAGAAAACAGCTTCAGGAAATGATGAGTGATCTGGTGGGTATTGTCAGAAGCAACAGACGTCTGAGTATGGCCCTGCAAAAACATCAGGAAATTGCCGCAGCCGTGGATGAAATTTACCACTACTCTATCTTATCGCCTCAATTATCAGAATTAAGAAACCTAACGACCGTTGCCCATCTTATCATCACCCAATCGATGGAAATGAAAGAAAATAAAGGAGCATTTTACAATAAAGATTTAGTTTAAAAGCATACCATAATGAAAAGACCAAGCTACGTAACAGATAAGGCATTAAAGACTTTTATAAATAGTGCTTTGGAAGAAGACATCCAGGATGGAGACCACTCTACCCTTTCTACGATTCCAAAGGATCTTGTACAAAGTGCAAAGCTTTTGGTAAAGCAGGATTGTATTCTGGCCGGTGTTGAATTGGCAGAAATTATTTTCAAAACTTTTGACAAAGATTTAAAAGTTGAAACTTTTCTTAAAGATGGTGATGCAGCAAAAGTAGGAGATATTGTACTAACCGTAACCGGAAGTGCCAGATCCATCCTTTCTACAGAGAGGCTACTTCTGAACTGCATGCAAAGAATGAGTGGTATTGCCACCCTTACGCATGAATGGGATTCGAGATTGGTAGGAACAAAAACCAAATTACTGGATACCAGAAAAACAACTCCTAACTTCAGAATATGCGAAAAATGGGCTGTTGCCATAGGTGGTGGAACAAATCACAGGTATGGTCTTTACGATATGATTATGCTTAAAGACAACCACATTGATTACAACGGAAGCATCACCAATGCTGTCGCTATGGCCAAGGACTATGTTAAAAAGAATAAGAAAAAGTTAAAAATAGAGGTTGAAACCAGAAACCTTGAGGAGGTAAAGGAAGCCATCAAAGCAAAAGTTGACAGAATCATGCTTGATAATATGGATGTGAAAACAATGAGAGAAGCTGTACAAATGATCAATGGTTCTTGTGAGTCTGAAGCCTCAGGCGGAATTACCCGTGACATGTTGAAAGAGATTGCTTCTACAGGTGTTACATACATCTCTGTAGGCGCCCTTACACACTCGGCAGAAAATATAGATCTGAGTCTCAAAGCAGTGAAATAGTTTTGAATTTTTAACAAAAACACCCCGCCTTTGTTAAAAATTCAACAACATGACTTTTTTCATACAAAAATTCAACTTTTATTTATAATATTGAGAATCAATTACTTAATATTATTAAGATTGATTAAAAATTAACATTGAGTTAATAATAGTTAAATTTAATTTTGCGAATTTTGCAGAAAATTAAATCTAATTATTACTAACGATTATGAAATTAATCAACAAATCAATACTAACTGCGGTTATTACTTTATCTACAGCTAGTGTTTATTATGCTCAACAAACTCAGGACACTGTAAAAGCAGGACAGTCTAAAGAGATTGAAGAGGTAATTCTAAAAGGTGTAACCGATATCGCAAAAGATAGAAAGACACCGGTAGCAGTTTCTACAATCAAAGCTGCACAAATTCTTGAAAGACAAGGAAATCAGGAGCTTGTTGAAATTTTGAACACTACACCTTCCGTATATGCAACTAAAGGAGGTGGTGGTTTCGGAGACTCACAAATTGTAATCAGAGGATTCGAATCAAGAAACATTGCCGTAATGGTAAATGGTATGCCTGTAAATGACATGGAAGGTGGTACCGTATACATGTCAAACTGGACAGGTCTGTCCGATGTAACAAGTACTATGCAGGTGCAAAGAGGACTTGGATCTTCTAAGCTTGCTATTGCTTCCGTAGGAGGTACAATGAACTTCCTAACAAGATCAGCAGATATGAAACAAGGAGGTGTGATCAGATTAGGAGTTGGTAACAATGACTATTTAAAAACATCTTTTGCCTACAATACCGGTAAATCTGCCCAAGGTTGGTCTAGCTCATTCTTATTGAGCAGACAGGCAGGAAGTACATATATTCAAAACACAGATTATGAATCATATGCTTACTACTTCGCTTTAGGTTGGGAGCCAAATAAAAAACATAATTTCCAGTTTACTATAACAGGATCTCCACAATGGCATAACCAAAGAACTTACTCTCCGTTTATTAAAGACTATATTACGTATAATCCGGATCGTGATAATACTCCTGACAGAACATATAACTCCGACTGGGGATATTATACCAATGCAGAAGGACGATCAGTTTCACTTGCCAACAGAGCTAATTATTACTCAAAACCAGTAATAATGTTCAACTGGGACTGGACAATGAATGAAAAGTCTAAATTAAGTACTGTTCTATATATGTCTAATGGTAGAGGTGGTGGAACAGGAGACCTTGGAAGCTTCTGGAATGGAAAATTCAATAGCAATGGAACTCCAACTACCAACAACATCAACTCATACAGAAGAACAGACGGAACTTTTGATTATGATAAAATCTTCGCATTAAACAACGGTTTAATGGCTGGTACTCCTTATATGGTAACTAACCCGGCTAACGGAAAACAATATCAGGTAAGAGATGGTATCATCAGAAGATCAAGCATCAACTCTCACAACTGGTATGGTATCTTGGCCAACTTCCAGCACAAACTTAATGACAACTGGAACTTCTCAATCGGTACAGATGACAGATATTATTATGGTTACCACTATCAGGTAGTTTCTGATCTTTATGGAGCAAAAAGTTATCAGGAAATCCTTAATAACAATGTAGCACCTTACAATGTTACAAGAACATATGATTATCAGAAGCTGGCTTGGAACCCGTTCGGTGGAAAAACAAGCTCCTCTGAACGAGCAAATCGGATATAGTAATGACGGTGAAGTTATCTGGTATAGCGCATTCGGTCAGGTTGAATATACTAAAGATAAGCTATCTGCGTTCCTCCAGGGATCAGTATCCAACCAAGGATATCAAAGAATCGATAACTTCGTGAAAGACGGAGTAACTAAACAGCAAGGTCAAGTTGTTAATACAAAAACCGGTTTCAAAAATCTTTTCGGATACAATATTAAAGGGGGAGCCAACTATAACATTGATGAGCACCACAATGTATTTGCTAATATCGGATATTACAGCAAGCAGCCATTCATGAACTCTGTGTATCCAAGTAATTTCCAGGTGGTAAACCCTAGCTTAACCAATGAAAAAATCTTCTCCGCTGAAGTAGGATATGGTTTCAGATCTCAAAAGTTTAGCGCAAATGTTAACTTGTACAGAACTGAATGGAGAGATAGATGGCTAAGAAGAACAAACCAGACATTTACACTGGCTGATAATACAACAACTACCGGTTATGCAGAAATCAGTGGTATTACTGAAGTTCACCAGGGTGTTGAATTTGATGCAGTTTACAAACCAACAAGTTTCTTAGAATTCCAGGGTATGTTCTCTTGGGGAGATTATTATTACAAAGGAAATGCTAGTGGATCTGCATTTGATGACAATAATAACCCTCTTTCATTATCCGGAGCATCATCTTCCTCTGCTTCAACTCTATACTTAGACAAAGTAAAAGTAGGAGGAACAAGCAACAACAGTATTCCTCAAATGACTGCTTCATTAGGAGCTACAATTAAACCGGTAAAAGATTTAAGCATTTTTGGAACATGGAGATATGTAGGAAAAGTATACTCATCTATTGATATTGCTACTTTCTCTAACCAGGCAGCACAGGATAAAGGAGTACTAAAATTACCAGACTTCAATCTTTTTGACCTAGGTATTTCATATAAGATCAAGTTAAAAGATGCTTCACAGTATTTCACTATCGGGGCAAACGTTTACAACTTGTTTGATACATTCTATATTTCTGATGCGTCAACAAACGTGTTCGGATCTGATGCTCCTTCTAAACTTGCTGACGGTTCAAACAATACAGCTAAGAAAACTTACGAAGAGTTAGGATATATGTACAAAGGTGTTGCAACCGACAACCGTGTACTATTCGGATTCGGAAGAACTTGGGCTGCAACCTTATCATTCAACTTCTAATTATCACAATATTAGATTTTCTCAATATCAATCCCGGCTTTGAGCCGGGATTTTGTTATCTTTGTCTACAAAAAAATAGGATTATGGATTTTTACAACATTTTGCTTAATGCCCACAAAGGATTCGGGTATCTTGAACTTCTTTTAGTAGCTTTATTTATCATCGCGCTTTTAGCAACCATGTTCGGTTTCAGTGGAAAAGTGAATAAGTTTTTAAAGAAGACCACCCTTTTCACAATGATTTTCTTCCACGTTCAGTTTTTAATTGGAATCATTATGTTGATCACCAATTTTACCAAAGGTCTGAATATGGGCGAAGTAATGAAAAACGCGGCATTAAGATTCCAATATGTTGAACATCCATTCTCTATGCTTATTGCAGCAGTATTGATGACTATTGTCAACAAAAAAGTAAAATCTAATGATACCATCTCTTTAGGAGTGGTTATTATGGGATTGATCGCAGTAGGTTTATTTGCATTCGCGTTTCCTTGGACAAGAGTCTTTGGGGCTTAAAAAGATAAAGAAATTATATGCGTTATAATTTATAAATAGTTTAATCTTAAATTTTTAATTAAATCAATGAAAGTAGCTGTAGTAGGTTCAACAGGAATGGTTGGACAAGTCATGCTTAAAGTTTTGGAGGAGAGAAACTTCCCTGTAACAGAATTAATCCCGGTAGCATCCGAAAGATCTGTAGGTAAAAAGGTGAAGTATAAACAGAAGGAATTTACGATTGTAAGCATGAAGGACGCTATAGCTGCCAAACCGGATATTGCTATCTTTTCTGCCGGAGGTTCTACTTCTCTTGAATATGCTCCTTTATTTGCAGAAGCCGGAGTAACGGTAATCGATAATTCTTCCGCATGGAGAATGGATCCTGATAAAAAACTTGTGGTTCCCGAGATTAATGCTGATGTGTTAACGAAAGAAGATAAGATCATTGCAAATCCGAATTGTTCTACCATTCAGCTGGTAATGGTTTTAGGACCTCTGAACAAAAAATATGATTTAAAAAGAGTAATCGTATCTACCTATCAATCTGTAACAGGAACGGGTAAAGCTGCCGTAGACCAGTTAAATGGTGAAATCAGCGGAGACGATGCTACTGCAAAAGTATATCCATATCAGATATTCAAAAATGCATTGCCACACTGTGATGTATTTGCTGATGATGATTACACAAAAGAAGAAATCAAGTTGATGAAAGAACCTAAGAAAATTTTAGGTGATGATACATTCAATTTAACGGCAACAGCAGTAAGAGTACCTGTTCAGGGTGGTCACTCTGAAAGTGTAAATATCGAATTTGAAAATGAATTTGAGTTGGATGAAGTAAGAAAAATCTTATCCGAAACTCCCGGAGTAGTTGTAATGGATGACGTGAAAAATAATCATTATCCAATGCCTTTATATTCGGAAGGAAAAGACGAAGTTTTCGTAGGAAGGATAAGACGGGATCTGTCACAGCCCAAGACGCTTAATCTCTGGATTGTAGCAGATAATCTGAGGAAAGGAGCAGCAACGAACGCTGTACAAATCGCAGAATACCTTGTAGCAAACAACTTAGTATAAACTAACAAAATAAAAAGAGTCTCAAAATTGAGATTCTTTTTTTTATCAAACAGAATATGAAAAATACTTCAAAGAATACCCACAAAGATAAAATAGGATTCCAAAAGCTTATTGCCATATTTGGAGTGATCCTTTTTGTCGGAAAGATTATTGCCTGGAAACTGACGAACTCTGATGCCGTATTCTCAGATGCGATGGAAAGTATCGTAAACGTCATCAGTGCTTTTATGGGACTTTACTCTCTTCATCTGGCAGCAAAACCTAAGGACGAGGACCACCCTTATGGCCACGGAAAAGTTGAATTTGTTACCTCCGGTATTGAAGGAGCCCTGATCGCTATTGCAGGTCTTATGATCATTTATGAGGGTATTCACAGTCTGATTGTCGGAAAAACGTTAAGCAAAATTGATCTTGGGATCTGGATCATCACCGCCACCGCTGTTATCAATTATCTTCTGGGATATATTTCCATTAAAAAAGGAGAACGGGAAAACTCATTAGTTCTTATTTCATCCGGAAAACACCTTCAGTCGGATACCATTACCACCCTTGGTGTGGTGGGCAGTTTAATTATAGTGTATTTTACCAAGATTTATTGGCTGGATTCTGTTGTAGCCTTAGTATTTGGGCTTTATATCATATTTGTAGGATACAAAATCGTCCGGAAATCTCTAAGTGGCATTATGGATGAGCAGGATCCTGAAATCTTACATCAGGTGATCAGGATTCTTGAAGAAAACAGAAGAACCGAATGGATCGACGTACACAATATGAAAATCCAGCAATTCGGGTCTTCACTTCATATTGATGCCCATATCACCTTACCATGGTACTACAGCCTTAGGGATGCCCATAATGAAATGGAAAAGGTCATACTTCTTCTCGCCAAAAATATAAAACGTACAATAGAATTCAATTTTCATATGGATGACTGCAAACCCGTTTCATGTACCGTTTGCCAGATCAAGGAATGCCCTGTCCGCGAAAGGGATTTTATCAAACGTGTAGAATGGACAGCCGAGAATGTAACAAGTGTAGAAAAACACTGCGCAGAATAAACAAAAAACGGGAAGGTAGAGCCCTTAGCTTTCTTTCCCTTTTTCCATCATCTGTTTTCTATAATAAAACATCGGAACAATCAACAGGATAATCAAAGGTTGAATCACAAACCTTCGCATATAAAAAGAAAAAAGGTAACCTATCTGAAACCGGTCATCAATACAGTACAGGTAAATCGGAAACGCAATAGCAAAAACGATCACCATCATCACTACACCCTGGAATGTCCATTGTTTGTTTTTAAAAAGGCCATAGATAATCAGGCAGGAAAAAAGCAGGTTTAAACCAAACCTGAAAAGATGCCCTGCTACTAATCTGCTCCACTCAAATGGCGGAAATTCTATATTTTTATTGGCTTCGTGAAAATAACCAAGAAAAGGATCATAAAAGAGCTGATCCTCCAGAATCCTTACCCCCACAAGCCCGCAAACCCCTGCCACAACCAGGAACCAGTTAAGCATTTTCATGTCGCAAAGCAAAGAATTTAATCCAGACTAACCAGAGCACCACCACCGTTCCGTAAATAATCGCAGGAAAAATAAAATCGTGGAACATTTTTCCATATTCTTTATAATCGGACATCACAATATTCAACCCTGCAATTCTCAGGAGGTTCATTACATACAGTAAAAGCAGCCCCACTCCTACAAACAAAAACGTCTTGCTTCCCTTATAAAAGGCAAAGACAAAAGACACAAATAAAATGATGACAGAAATCGCATTACATCCTTCCACCATTCGGGTTACATAATCATTCTTGACATAAAACCATACCTGCTCATTCTTGACATCATCATACAGCTCTGTAGGATATCCTACCTTATTCTGTACACTGGTGACCTGATCTGCAATTAATCTTGAAAAAGGATCGAGCCCACCGGCTTTACTGGTATTCAGATAAAACTGATACGCAAAGAGCAACACCAGATAGATGATGATGAAACGCAGTAAAATTCCTAAAACCGGCTTAAAGTCCTTTAACATGTTACAAATATAAAAATTCGGCTGCAAACAAAACTGATTTTGAGCGAAGAAAGAGAAATTTTAAATCACAAAAAAGGGAAGGCCAAATCTGAAACAGCAGTTGAATGAGCTCAAAACCTATTTCATGCACTGCAGAAATTTCTGTTGCGGTTTGCAGTTTAACATGAGAAACATTATTACCCAACTCATGTTAAATTACTATATTTGTTTTCATATTATGACTTCTGAAAACGCAAAACGATTTTTCGAAAACCGTCTGGGAAAAAAATCTTCCGAATTCGTGACATTGGCTCAAAGCGGCTCTGCTAGAGTGAATTTTCTGGCTACTGCAGGCAATGAAAAATACATCATTACATACAATGAAAACCTTGCAGAAAACGAAACTTTCCTCTACTATTCCAGCCTGTTTTCTGATCTGCAACTCAATACTCCGGCTATTCTGGAGGTATCCGAAGACCGGACAACCTATATACAGGAATTTTTAGGGAACCACACCCTTTCAGAAATAATTACAAAAGAAGGTCTGTCATCTCACACAAAATCTCTGGTACAACAAACCTTGGAAAAACTTTATCAGCTGCAGGTTCAAACACAAGGGAAAATAGATTTCTCAAAGACGTTTGAGTACGAAAGCTATGATGAGCTCCCCGTGATCCATGACCTTTATTATTTTAAAAACTTTGTGGCTGACGTTCTGGAACTGGAGTACAACAAATCAAAACTGCTCAAAGAATTCAAACATATTGCTGCTCTTATCGAAGGCCTGCAGCCTACAGGAATTATGATTCGTGACTTCCAGGCCAGAAATATTATGGTGAATGAAAATAATGAAGTCTCATTCATCGATTATCAGTCTGCCATGAAAGGGCCATTGATGTATGATGTGATTTCTTTTCTTTTTCAGGCTAAAGCAGATTTCCCTGAAGATTTTAAAAATGAAATGCTGGAATCCTACATTCAGCAGTTTGATGACCAGGAAGTTAAAATTCAACTATATCATTCGGTGAGGCCTATACAGATGATGAGATTTTTGCAGGTACTCGGAGCCTATGGTTTCAGAGGTCTTATTCAAAGAAAGCAACATTTCATGGCAAGTCTGAAAAAAGGAATCCAAAACATCACAGGGTTTGCTGCTGCATGGGACCAGATGAAAAATTATCCCGAGCTTGAAAAGGTTATTCAACAGCTTACCTCTGAAAAGGCAACCTTAAAAATTGAAGAAATATTAAATTTCAACCATTAGGTTTTTTAATCATGTTAAGATCTAAGGATTACAATACCGTAATGGTTTTAAAAAATAAAAAGAAGAAAATGCTACACATCGACATCCACAGTTTTTCATACAAGAAAGGAGGAATTCCCAAAGACCAGTCAGGAAACGGCGGAGGGTTTGCCTTCGACTGCAGAGGAATCTTAAACCCCGGAAGAATAGAAGAATATAAAAGCCAGACCGGAAATGATATCGGAGTTCAGGAATACCTTGAAACTCAAACTGAAATGCCTAAATTTCTGGAACTCGTAAAATCAATTATTTCCATCAATATTGAAGACTATCTGGCCAGAGGGTTTGAAAACCTTCAGATCAACTTCGGATGTACAGGCGGGCAACACAGGTCTGTATACTCTGCAATAAAAATTGCAGAATTCATTAAAGAAAAATACCCTGAAGGAACGGAAGTTACCCTCAGTCATGACGAACAACCACAACTTAATATCAAGTAATCAGTAATAAGCAACAGGCGATTCAAGATCACCCGTTATAGCCATTATTTATACTATTATGAAAGCTCTTATTTTTGCAGCAGGAAAAGGTACAAGGCTTAAGCCCTTTACAGACCATCATCCTAAGGCTCTGGCTAAGGTAAATGAGATTCCGCTTTTGGAAAGGAATATCAATTATCTGAAAAGTTTCGGAATTACAGATTTTGTGATCAACATTCATCACTTTGGCGATCAGATAGTTGATTTTTTACATAAAAATAATAATTTCGGCTGTAAGATTGAAATCTCCGATGAGACCGGTGAATTGCTGGAAACAGGAGGCGGCTTGATTTTTGCTAGAAAATTTCTCGATCATGGAGAAGATTTCCTGATCATGAACGCTGATATTTTAACCAATATAAACATCAATACGTTGGTAGAATATCATAAAAAGATAAAAGATTTTGCTACTTTAGCAGTTTCGGACCGTGATAGTTCGAGAAAACTTCTTTTCAATGATGACATGGTTTTAAGAGGTTGGCTGAATGTACAGACAGGAGAACAAAGGCTTGCAGAATTCAACAAAGGATTCAGGGCACTTGCTTTCAGTGGCGTTCACTGTATCAATCCTGTCATCTTTGAAAAAATTAAAAGAACAGGCAAATTTTCTGTTATGGAAGAATATCTGGATCTGATGCAGACCGAGCATATTCACGGTTTTGTACACGACAGTATTTTGATCGATGTCGGAAGACCGGAATCTGTAATAGAAGCCGAAAAATATTTTAAATAATTTGTGCAATGGAACTTGATGGAACTAGGGATGAAAGTTTAGTAAATCCGGAACTTGACGTTAACGAAACAAAATTACATAACAGCTTCAGACAAAAAACCTGGGATGAAACCATCACCAAGGATAGTTGGATGGTATTCAAGATAATGGCTGAATTTGTAGATGGCTATGAAAAACTCGCTAAGATCGGACCTTGTGTTTCTATCTTTGGATCCGCACGTCTGAAACCGGAGAATAAATACTACGAAATGGCTGTAGAAATAGCCGAAAAAATCACCAAATTAGGCTTCGGAATCATTACCGGCGGCGGTCCCGGAATCATGGAAGCCGGCAACAAAGGAGCATTCAATGCTAAAGGCAGATCTATCGGATTGAATATTGATCTTCCTTTTGAACAGCATTTTAATCCTTATATCAACAAGTCTTATTCCATGAACTTTGATTACTTTTTCGTAAGAAAAGTAATGTTTGTAAAATATTCTCAAGGTTTCATAGTGATGCCCGGGGGATTTGGGACCTTAGATGAGCTGACGGAAGCTCTTACCCTGATTCAGACCAATAAAATAGGTAAATTTCCAATTGTATTGGTAGGAAGCGAATTTTGGGGCGGATTATTGGAATGGTTCAAAGCAACACTCTTAAGAGACGGGATGATTGCAGAAGATGATCTTGATCTTTACAGAGTGGTAGACACTGCAGATGAGGCAGTAGCGCATATTAAAGCATTTTATGATAAATATTCTGTGAATGTTAATTTTTAATTGGCATATTATTTGTGACCTATAACTAGCAAGTATGATTGTAAATCTATTAATTAAGATGAAAAAACTTTTATATATATCAGGAATTTTAACATTTTTTGTGTTAATGAGTTTTATGTATGTAGACTTTTTCTCTTCAATGACCAAGGTGGATTATATTGATGGAAGCAAAACATTGAAGTTTACCACAAAAATGAATACAAGCCATATCTCTGATGCTATTAAAATCAATCCGAATACTGCCGGATTCGAAGCAGAAGTGAAAAAATATGTGAACAATAATTTTGATGTATTTGTCAATGGTGCTCCCAAAACAATAACTTTCACAGGAAGCCAGGTAAGCGGAGAAACTGTATGGGTATATTTCGAAACCGGAGGTGTTTCGGATATCAGTACCTTAAAGATTAAAAACACGATCCTCCTAAGCGCTTTTCCTAAGCAGATCAATCTGGTAAATATTGCCTATAAAGGCAGCCAGAAAACAATGAACTTCCAAAGAGGAAAAGAGGTGAATGAAGTATCTTTCTAAACGAAATTAGATTTACTCCATTATAAATGGGTACCCTGAAAAGTAAAGCTTTTCGGGGTATTTTTTTATAAAACAAAAACATATCACCATAAAGAGATTAATTAAGTATAAATACCTAGCTCTCAATTTCAGCATTTATACTCTTGGGCAGATATGGGTGTCATTATAAATTTGTGATGTAATTACAACTCAACAGTGAAGCCGTATCACCTATAATCACGGGGCGGAATCTGAAAAGCCAAATGAGTAGGAAAAAACCAAACGAAAATAATAATAACATGGACACATCACAATTATCATCAAGCCAGGTCATCGACATTATGGTCGTTATCGACACAGATTATGTAAAAGACTACATGAAAAAAGAAATCTTTCTCCCAGTACAAAAAGTGACAACCCGGTACCTATTGACCACATCGCCAAATATATGATCGTCCCAAGTGGAAACGCTCTTTTGGGCCAGGCAACAGGAGATTTAAATCTAAAAGCAAGAAACGGAGACAGGGTATCCTTCAGGGGAAGTTCAATTTATCAGAATTCGGATGACGCAGTCATTATCTACGGTTTTCAAAAGTATTCGGGAGATGAAATATTTAATGGTAACCCCATGTATTACGATGTTGTAGACAGAAAACTGGCTGCTGTACCGGATCATACAAAAAAGACGGGCTTCCCGCTATACCTGCCAATGTCAATTTTTACAGCTATGATGCTACGATAGGACGCACAGGAATAGGAAATTATACTCTTAACTTTGCTTTGTATACTTTAGACCCCAATAACAGCGACAGGCAGATACTTTACAGCTATTGCTGCTGGGATCCGACGATTACAGTTGAATAAACAGATAGTATTAAACCACTGCGGATGTGCGGTGGTTTTGTTATAGTTTATATTGATAAGAACAATATAAAAAAGGCCGTCTTTTTCAAGACGGCCTGTATATTATTAAATAGCAGGTCAATTATTGAACCTGAATATTATCTAACTGTATTGAAGTCGTTACACCTGCAGAAGATCCGGAGTACTCAAACAGGATAAATCCATTACCCGTTACACTCGCAGGAATGTTATAAGTTCCCGCAGGAGTTAATGTTCCATAACCTCCCGTTGGTGCTTGTGGAATCGTAAACGCAGAAGTAATATCTACCTTAGTAGCCGTTGTGATATCTCCAAGGGGTGTATAGTTTGTTGTATAGTATACTTTTAAAGCATTACCATTCCAGAACCCAACATTTACATCAAATTTCAATGTATTAGCATCTGTAAAGTTTACCGGTACCGCAAAATAAGTTAAGTAGCTTCCGGAACCTGAATTTGCTCCCAGCTGAATATATTTATTACCGCTGAACGTTTTTAACTGCCAGTATCTGTTTCCTAATACAGCATCATTTACATACTTAGGATAGATCTCAAGGTTGGCCGGTGATGCAGGATAGCTTTCAAAGTTTTCAAGGAAAGATCCTGAATAAACAATATCAGTACCTCCTTTAGGCGGAGTTGCATCTACTCTGTTTCCTTTAAAATTAATATCTTTTGTATTTCTGATAAGCATCTGCCATGTGGTATTGTAACGGCTTACTACAAAAGTAATATCTCCGTTACCTGTTGGCAATAAGGAAGCACCTTCAGAGAAAAACCCTGAATTTCTTAACGTAGCAGAACCTCCTGTCCCATCTTCCAAACCTCTGTCTGTATCTACACCCGCTCCTCCTACGTAATCAATAAATGTCTTGTTTACAGGATAGATATCACTGATTGCAAACTGAGAGTTGGGAACCTTAACCAAAGTATTGATATATTGATCACTCTTAGCTGCATTAAGGTTTGGCAATTCAACTGGCTTAATAGAAACGACTTCAAGCCCATTTCCATTACAAACTCCAGCTACATATCTGCTAAGCAAAGAAGCCGGAACCCTTCCAATTGAATATGTAGGATCTACAGAACCGATTTTCACAGTTCCTCTGTCAAGACCTAGTCTTAGTCCTTTTGCATTAATTCTGATATGTGCACCTACAGGGAAATCTGCGTAGTTACTTGATTTATCAACCTCGATCTGAAGACCTGCAGTAGGGTTTTCAGCTTTATCCTGGAAAGAGATGGTTTTATAGAAATTTCCGTTTTCGTCTGAAGAAATTACGTACCCGTCAAAGATCTGATCTGTGGTAATCAGTTTATATCCTGTCGCAGGAGCCTGAGCTTTAAAGTCTGCAAGGGAGATATTGGGAGCAGCAAACTTATTCTCACATTTAATAGGTGGAGTGTCCCATTCGTCTTTTTGTACACAAGAAGTAAGAGCAATTACAGCGAATGCAATTCCTGTTACCGGACTTAAGTATTTCTTTATGTTCATTTTGATATTTTTTTAATTAAAGTAGTTAATAAACTGATTATTAGAATCTGAATTGTAGGTTTACGAAATAAGATCTTCCCTGAGTATACCAGTATTTTGGAGCGAATAAAGTAGTTTCTCTACCTAGGTCCTGAGAATAGTCAGGGTATTTAGCGCTTCTTGTCTGCTCAAACCCTCCGGTAATATACTTTTTGTTGTCAAGAACGTTATTTACTGTTGCGGAAAGCAATACGTAGTACTTACCAATCACCCATGATTTACCTGCATTCACGTTAAAGAAGAAAGATGAAGGTAATTTATTAGGTTGTAAAACTCTTCTTAGCTCAGATTCCGTTAAACCATAATAAGGAGTAGAAGTATTGTCATTCTGTACAAATGATTCCGTCCTTACTAATGCAGCAGGATCCAGATAATTATCATCAAAATAATTCCAGTTTCCACCTACCCACCAGTATTTAGGGTTATTGTAACGGAATCCTAATGAAAATGCCTGTTGAGGAGTTCCTCCCTGACGGTAATTTTTAATATAAGCTTTCCCCACACTTGTATAAGGAAGTCCGTTACCAAAAACACCTACAGCATCCGAAGCAAAATAAGTCGTTGGATCATTTCTATAGGTATACTGCCCTATACTTGCTAGACCTTGTACCGATAATGTAGGTAATACTTTTACATCAACACCCATTTCTAATCCCATATTTCTCTTCTTCACATCCGTCATGATCTGAGAAACGAAGGCACTCTGAACATTGGTCATGTTTCCGTCTGCATCCACACCATTCAACTTAAGACCATCCGCAAAGAATCTCTGAACAGTAGTTTCATTACTCGTATCAATCAAATAACCTGTTAATCTCATTTTTAAGAAAGGGGTAGCAATAACATAACTAAGGTCATTAGCATTAACCACCATACTTCTTATTCCCGGAGCTACAGAGCCGTTCACTCTAGGATTTACAAATAAATCCTCCAGGTAAGGAGCCTGATTGTAGTAAGCACCGTTGTAAACAAAGAAGTTTCTTCCGTTTAGCTTATAAATAAGCTGCCCTTTAAGACCAAAATTCCAGTAATTATAGTCTGCGCCTTTCCCGAAAGAATCTTTATATAAGTAGTGTTGGAACAATCCTTCTCTGCTGGAAGATGAATATCCTGCCATTGCAGAAACAAATACATCAAACTTTCCGGTTGAGAATTTTAATCCCGGGTTTACTTTCACTTCCTGTCTTCTGAAAATGTAATCGTATCCCATTTTATCTCCAACCCTTTTCGTTACACCATTTTCACCATCATTGAATAATCCTGATTTTCCAGGCTGATTCGTAGCGGCAAACGGATCCCTGTTCAAAACAAAATCTGCTCCTAACAAATCATTTACTTCTCTGTATTGCTCAGAATAATAATTTTGGTAAGATACATTGAATAAAAACTTGGTTGTATCAGTAAAGTTATGTACGAAGTGTGTTGCGGCATTCCAGATTCTATCGTCGCTTACATCATTTACCATATAATATAAAGCTCTTTTACCTGTCTGCCCATAATATGATCCTACAGCTTGTGACATATTTCTTCTGTATAATCTGTCCCAATCCAGCTGGGTAACTTTTGGATCTCCTGACTGCCATGCTGACAATGCAGTTCTGTAAGCATCTTGCGAAGTGGTTACTGAACCATCAGCATTGATAACTGAAGCATTAGGATCTAAAGAATCATAGTAGCTTGGTAAGTTTCTGTAGTATGTCGGAGATGGATTCTGAACGTTCTGCCAGTCTAAACGGGAACCTTTGTCTTTTCCAAACTGATAGGAAAGCGATGTCCAAAGACTGGATTTTTTATTGATTTTCCAGAAGTCCTGGATTTGAAAAATCGGCTGGAAGCCTTTTCTCACCCTTTCACTTCTTTGTTCGCCATTCTGGTATCCCCAGTATGAATTATAATGTACACCTCTGTAATCATACACTTCCTGAGTACTCGGGCTTGCAGTAGATCTTCTGTAAGGAGCACCAATAAAGTTGAACGTCACAGTATGATTATCACTAAGTTTTTTCTCAATACCAAGGTACGCTCCGTAAGCATCATAGAAAGTTCCTTCCTGGATTCCTTCTTCGGCCCATCTTCTCGTTCCCATTACAGTAAATGCCCATCCTTTCTTACTCATTCCCGAAGAATAACGTAAAGAAGTCCTGTTTCTGTAATTTCTGTTTGTTAAAGATTGGGTAAACTGGAATCCTTTTCTATACTCACTGGCCTTTGTATTTTTATAAACAACTGAGCTGTTTCCCCCAAATGTGTACTCGGAGGGTGAATGGTTGGACGAAATTTCAGGATATCTTGTAATTTCATTAAGCCCACCCCAGTTATTGAAGTCAACATTACCATTATCAGATTTCACCATAGAAACCCCGTTTAGCATGTTTTCACCGGTTCTTCCGTCGATTCCTCTCGGACGGAACCAGTAAAATCCCAGATCAAACGCGGCAATTCTGCTAAAAATGTCCTGAGACGACTGAAGCAAACCAACAGTTGAAGCCTGTCCACTGCTATTGCTATCATCATCATCATTGTCTATAATCGCCAGACCTTGATCAGCGCTTGTAAGAGCAGAATAAAGGGTAATAACTCCTAAATCCTTTCTTTTCTCATCAGCTACGTCAAACTCCATCAACTTAGTTTCGAAGTTTGGTTTCGTAATCACAATTTGGTAATGGCCCGGCTGAAGATCTACAAACTGGAAGTATCCAATTTTGTCAGCCGTTACATCATTTTCGCTCCCTTTTAAATCTACTTGTGCCCTTTCAACAGGCTTTCCATCTGCATCTTTAAGATACGCAGACACGGTGGTCTGTGCAAAATAATAGGAAGCAGGCAGTAAAGTAAATAAAGAGACTAATGATAGTTTTTTAATCATGAGTATATTATTTTTTTTAATACTTTTCTTCTTAATTCTCAACAGTTTAAAAGTTGGGGGCACAAATTTAGTCAAAATTTGCAATTAACAACTTTTTTGACATTATTTTTTCTTAACATTGCAAGCTTTTATGAATCATTAAGTAAAAGTATTATATTTATGCTGTTTTAAATTTACAAATATTTAAAATTGAATGAATTAAAAAGAAGTAAATTTGTCGTTTTAATAATTTTAAATACTCTAGAGGATGAAGAGATTTATGAGTTTTATGGCCATCATTTTTTCAATTATGGCTTTTGCGCAACAGGGAAAACTTAGAAAAGTGGCTACTGTTGGCTTTTTGAATGTAGAAAACCTTTGGGACACAATTCGCTCTGCAGATTATATTGACGGAACTAAAGATATCAAAAACCCGGCTTTCCATAGAAGTATTCCAATCGATTCCGTTAATTTTCTGGATGTGGAAAAATACGACGGTCCTTGGAGTGATGGAGCCTTAAAGGGGAAAAAAGTTGTCAGATACCAAAGTGGCTCAGAAGAATTCACTCCAAAAAGTGCTAAGAATTACGGTTCTAAAATATATAAAGCAAAATTAGCGAATGAAGCCAAAGTAATTTCTGAAATGGGAGCGCAATATACCAAAACGGCTCCTGCCGTGGTCGGTCTGATTGAAGTTGAGAACAGGCAGGTTATTGAAGATCTTATCAACGAGCCTGCCCTGAAAAAATATGATTACGGAATTATTCATTACAATTCATATGACTACAGAGGTATCGATGTTGCATTAATCTATCAGAAAAGACGATTCACCCCGAGCAATTCATTAAAAAAGGAATTGAAAATTTTTGGTGGTGACGGAAGAAGAGAATACACCAGAGATATTTTGGTAGTAACCGGATTTTTAGATAATGAAAAAGTTGCTTTTTTTATGAACCACTGGCCTTCGAGAAGAGGAGGCGAAGCGGTATCTTTACCTAAAAGAAATGCTGCTGCGGCTTTATTAAAACAACAAATGGACAGTGTGAGAGCAGTAGATCCTTCAACAAAACTCTTCGCAATGGGGGATTTCAATGATGATCCCGTAAGCTCAAGTTTAAAAAATTATCTGAAAGCTCAGGCTAATTCAAAAGATTTAAGTGAAGAAACTCCATACCTTAATTTAATGTACCCTTTATATAAAAAAGGAGTTGCTTCTCTAGCGTATCAGGATGCGCCGAACTTATTTGACCAGATCATTGTTTCAAAAAACCTCGTTTCAGAGCAGGTAACAAAAGAATATTCCGTTTATAAAACTGAAATATTTGCTCCGGCATACCTTGTAAACAAAGAAGGAAATTATAAAGGATATCCTTTCAGGTCCTGGAACGGAGATCAGTTTACAGGAGGCTACAGTGACCACTTTCCGGCATTTGTAGTCCTCCAGAAAGAACCATAAAAATTAAGCACTCGCATAGAGTGCTTTTTTTATGTAACTTTATGAGTATGAAAAACATCATTATAATACTCTTCATAGCCTTTATTCCTTTTAGTTGTTTCTCACAGGATAACTCAAAGAAAGATAAGGAGCAAAATGAAATGAAACCATCTAAAAATGATGACGGAGAATGGGATCTCACTGTGATAGATACCCAGTTTGATTATTTTTTAAGTGCTATCGCCAGACCTATCAGCCAATATTCCGAATCATATCTGAAAACGAAAAACACCTTCCTTGTGAATGAATGGAACGGATATTATAATTCAGGAAAGTACAGAAACATTATAGAATCCGGAATCGACTATGACCCCCGTGAAAACTATGGGATAAAATTTGAGTATAAACTCTATCAGGTATTTGCCTATGTAAAATGGAAATATGGCCTCAAAATGCAAGGACTGTCAGGAAGCGACGCGATAAGATAATTAACAGGCTATAAAATGTACATAAAAAAGGTTCAGAAAATTCTGAACCTTTTACTTTTATAATAGCCGGACAATTATTTGTTGAATAATTCCTCTACTTTATCCCAGTTTACTACATCGAAGAATGCAGAAACATAATCAGGTCTCCTGTTTTGGTAGTTTAAGTAATAAGCATGCTCCCAAACATCTAATCCTAAAACCGGAGTTCCTTTAACATCTGCAACAGGCATTAACGGGTTATCCTGGTTTGGTGTAGAAGAAACAGAAACAGAACCGTCAGCATTTTTTACCAACCAAGCCCATCCTGAACCAAATCTTGTTTTAGCAGCATCAGAAAAGTCAGTTTTGAATTTTTCAAGACCACCATAGTTTTCAATAGCAGCTTTTACATTTCCTACTGGTTCTTTGCTTCCTCCGGGAGTCAGAATTTCCCAGAATAAAGAGTGGTTGAAGTGACCACCACCGTTATTTCTTACTGCCGGCTTATCAGTACCTGTCTGGCAGATCTCTTCGATAGTTTTTCCTGCTAAATCAGTACCTTCGATTGCTTTATTTAAATTGTCAATATACGCCTGGTGATGTTTTGTATAATGGATTTCCATAGTTTTAGCATCGATCGTAGGTTCTAATGCATCGTATGCATATCCTAATTTTGGTAATTCAAATGACATAATCTTTATTTTTAATGTTATACCCAAAATTAGCCAATATTTAAGGGATAATCAAAGATTGGGTATTACTTTAATAAATCTTTAACATTGATACATTGATTTAGAATGAATTAAATTTTAAAATATTTTTTTCAAGCTGATTAAAATAAGCATTCGCTTCAACCCTCAATGATAGTATTCAAAACCTACTTTATTTTCAATTTTGTAACTTACACAATATGAGCAATATTCCGAATCAGAATATTCTCTCACTGAATGTTTAACTTAAAATACTTTTACTATGAAAATAGGACTTTTTGGATTTGGTAAAGCAGGAAAGGCAGTGGCCTCTGTAATACTTCAGAATAAGGATCATACCTTGCAGTGGATTTACAGAAAAACTAATAGACTGACAGCAAGGGATGCCGCAGATTTTTTAGGCATAGAAAGTGATGATCCCGGTCATTTTTATTCAGAGAAAAAGATATCTGTGGGGGAATTGCTGAAAGAGCATCCGGTAGATGCTATCATTGACTTCTCTTCTAAAGACGGTATTTATATGTATGGAGAATCTGCTGCTGAACATGAAGTAAAAATCATTTCTGCCATTTCCCATTATACAGATAAAGAAGTTGGCCTCCTTCATAAGCTGGCAAAAAATGCGACGGTTTTCTGGTCTCCCAATATTACCCTGGGAATTAATTATTTACTGTATGCTGCGCGGTTTTTAAAAAAGATTGCCCCTTCAGTAGATATAGAAATTGTTGAGGAACATTTTAAAGACAAAGAAGGAATTTCAGGAACGGCTATTCGTATCGCCGACGCATTGGATGTGCAGGATGAGAATATCAATACCATCAGAGCAGGAGGAATTGTAGGAAAACATGAAGTTATTTTTGGATTTCCTTTTCAGACGGTAAGGCTTATCCACGAATCTATCTCCAGGGATGCCTTTGGCAACGGAGCTTTGTTTGCTGCCGAACATCTTATCCATAAAAAACCGGGCTTCTATAAATTTGAGGATTTGTTGCATCCTTATTTCAAAGTATAGAAGCCCGGCTTATGAAAATTTAATTTATTATTTATTCATAGACATCAGGAACTCTTCATTATTCAGGGTTCCTTTGATGTTTTTATCTACAAATTCCATCGCTTCCACCGGATTCATTTCAGAAAGGTATTTTCTTAAAATCCACATTCTTTGCGAAGTAACTTCATCAAGAAGAAGATCATCTCTACGTGTACTTGACGACACAAGGTCAATAGCAGGATAAATTCTTCTGTTAGCGATTTTTCTATCCAGCTGAAGTTCCATGTTCCCTGTACCTTTGAATTCTTCAAAGATTACTTCGTCCATTTTAGAACCTGTATCAATCAATGCAGTTGCAATAATCGTCAATGAACCTCCTCCTTCAATTTTTCTGGCAGCTCCAAAGAATCTTTTGGGTTTATGAAGAGCATTGGCATCAACCCCACCGGAAAGTACTTTACCGGATGCAGGAGTAACGGTGTTATAAGCTCTTGCCAATCTTGTAATAGAATCAAGCAAGATCACAACATCATGTCCGCATTCCACCATTCTCTGAGCTTTCGCAAGAACAAGGTTTGCTACTTTCACGTGTTTTTCAGCGGCTTCGTCAAATGTAGAGGCAATTACTTCTGCATTTACACTTCTTTCCATATCGGTAACCTCTTCAGGACGTTCGTCGATCAGAAGGACCATCATATAAACTTCAGGGTGATTGGCAGCAATAGAATTGGCAATATCTTTCAGCAACATGGTCTTACCCGTTTTAGGCTGGGCAACAATCATCGCTCTTTGCCCTTTTCCGATAGGAGCAAATAAATCTACGATTCTGGTAGAAACAGTAGATCCGCTTCCTGCAAGATTGAATTTTTCTTCCGGGAAAAGAGGAGTCAGATATTCAAAAGCAACACGGTCTTTGATGAAGGCCAGATCACGTCCGTTAACCTCAGTAGGTCTTAGTAATGAAAAATACTTTTCGCCTTCTTTTGGTAACCTTACAATTCCTTTAACGGTATCGCCGGTTTTTAAACCAAAATTTCTGATTTGCGCGGTAGATACATACACATCATCAGGAGAAGAAATATAACTGAAGTCTGATGAACGTAAGAATCCATAGTTATCAGGTAAGATTTCCAGCACTCCTTCAATGCTCACAAGCCCATCAAAATTGAATTCTTTCTTATGGTCCTGTGCTTCCTCTGCCTTCTCAGAATGTCTGTTCTGGTTCTGGTTTTGGTGCTGATGTTGTTGGTTTTGATTTTTATTTTGGTTTCCGCCGTTCTGCGGATGGTTGTGTCCTTTCTGAGGTCTGTTGTTAGCCTGTTGCTGAGGGTGATTAGGCTTTTCTTCTATCGGAGAAGATTCCTGGGACTCTGTGTTTTTAGGAGTTTCCGGTTTTTCCTGAGCTACCTCAGTATTGCCTGTGTTGGTGGAAACCCGTTTTCTTTTTTTCTTAGCTGCTGCTGAAGGAGTAGAAGTTTCTTCGGTGGCTAGGGCTGTTTCTGCTTTAGGCTCTTCGGTTTTTACTTCTTCGGAATCCGGTATTTTTTCTTCTACTTTTTCCTCTACTTTTGGTTCTACCGGGGCTTTTGCTGTTGTCTTAGGTTTGGCTGCAGTCTTTTTAGGGGCAGCAGCTTTTCTTGCCGGGGCTTTAGCAGGTTTTTCTGCGGCAGCCTCTTCAGTATTTATACTGGTAGTTTCTGTGGCATTGAAATAATCTTTTGAGACTTTGGGGTTGGAAGCCTGAAAGTCAAGAATAGCAAAGATCTTGTCATTTTCATTGCTGTTTCTTGCAACTTTAACGCCCAAATCTTTTAAGATTTTAGTCAGTTCCGTTACGGATTTTGACCTTAACGTTTCTATGTTAAACATACTTAATGTAAAAATGTAATTAATTGTGAGTAAGAAAAGTAAGTCCGGTGACTTTTGTTTTCAAGTACATTGTATAATGCAAATCTACACTTATTTTTGAATTGTGCAAAATTTATGTTATTTTTGCCAAGAATTTAATATTCAATGCTACAAAGAATACAAACTATTTGGACATTACTGGCGCTATTAGCTGCTGTTTTTCTTTTCATTACAGGACAGGATGTCGCTGTATTTGGTACTATTCCGGTACTTAATATCGGTTGTATTATATTGGTTTTAACCGGGGCATTAAGTATTTTTAGTTTTAAAAACAGAAAAAGACAAATTCTGCTGAATACCATCAGCATTATTATAAACGCTTTGTTGATTGGTGTATTGGCGTACTGGTTACTAAACTTATCCGGAGGAATTCAATTTCCTGAGAAGGGTATTGAGCCGATTTTCCCATTGATCGCGGTAATCTGTTTGTTTATTGCAAACGTATTTATCCGCAGAGATGAGAGGCTCGTAAAATCTGTAGACAGACTTCGATAGCCTTACAACGATTTTTTGAGTGAGAACAGTTCCTTTTCAGGAGCTGTTTTTTATTTGGTGCACTTCCTTTTCTTCAGACCAATCAATTAAATTACGTACCTTCCTGCAACGTTTCGGTCTAAACTACGACAGATCTTATAATCTTTAATTGAAAGCCAATGAAAAAACTAAGTTATCTTATAGTATCCCTATTCTCCATCTGTACTTTTGCACAGGAAATCTCAAAAGAAAGAGTAAAGACTATTCTTTCAACATTAGCATCAGATGAAATGAAAGGCAGAGAGATTGGGACACCGGAAAATGAGAATGCCGCCCAATATATAGCCACTCTTTTCAAGGAAAACAATCTCGATTACTGCACTGGAAATTCTTATCTGATTCCTTTTGAATACAAAGGAAAAAAGGCCTATAACGTATGTGGTGTTAAAAAGGGAAAAAATGATAAATACCTTGGATTCTCCGGACATTTTGACCATATCGGAACCAGCAATAAAACGGGAGACAATATCTACAACGGTGCAGATGATGACGCCAGCGGAATTACCACTCTGGTAGGTATTGCAGATTATTTTAAAAATAAAAAACCGGATTTTTCTATGGTTTTTATGGCTTTTAATGGCGAGGAAAAAGGAATGCTGGGTTCTACAGCTATCTCACAGGATAAAAACCTTGACAAAATCTATCAGAATATGACCGCTCTTTTCAATTTTGAAATGGTTGCCACAGAATCTCAATGGGGGAAAAATGCACTGTATATGACAGGCGACAGCTTTTCGGATTTGGATGAATTATTTAACAAAAGTGCCGCAAACGGATTAAAAATAAACGCAGACCCTTATGCAAGAGAGCAATTATTTTATCGTTCAGACAACGTAAGTTTTGTAAAGAAGAAAATCATTGCTCATTCATTTTCAACAGTAGATATGAGTAAGGCGACGCATTATCATCATGAAAATGATGACATCAACATCGTTGACTTTGATAATATGACGCAAATCATCAACAATTTCGGGAAAACACTGGAAAAATTAAATCCTCATAATTTCAGTCCGAAATATAATGACCAGGTAAATTTTAATTGATTTCATTGCCATAAAAACCGTCCTGAGGACGGTTTGTTTTTTTCATCAATATCTGTGCGATACGGTATCTTATTCTATAATAATAAAAAAACATTGGCAGATTATATTTAGTTGTAACAAAAACAAATCCTTTAAAACATATTAATTAAAGTAAAATAGGATTAAGAACGTCTTATCTTGTAATTTTACGTAATTTTGCTATCCAATTTTTTCATTGAATGAACGAATATAAAAAAATCCTGAAATTCGCGAGACCGCATCAAAAATACATCTACGGAAGTTTATTTTTCAATATCCTGTACTCCGTATTTCAGATTGCTTCCTTAGGTACTATTTTACCGGTACTGGGAATGCTTTTTGGCACCATTAAACCGGAAAAATATGAGACCGCACCCGTTTATTCCGGTGAGTTTCTTGATTTTTTTCACCTATGTAAAAGACTATTCCAACTACTATATCCAGAACCTTGTAGGTGAATATGGTGCCCTGAAAGTCCTTGCATGGCTGTGTATCATCACTGCGTTCATGTTTTTACTGAGAAATATGTTCAGATATTTTGGTGCTTTCCTGTTGATCAACTACCGTGTTGGCGTTACAAAAGATCTTCGTGGCGCGATGTACAGAAAGATACTTTCTTTACCGGTTTCATTTTTCACAGAAAGCAGAAAAGGAGATCTGATGTCCCGTATGTCTAATGATGTTGGAGAAGTTGAAGGAAATATTCTGGGAAGTTTAGTGGAACTTATCAATGCACCCTTTATGCTGATCAGTACTTTGGTAAGTTTATTCTTTTTAAGTGCGGAAATGACCCTTTTCTCTCTATTGGTTTTACCCGTTATGGGAACCATGATCGCTTTGGTAGGAAAAAGTCTTAAGAAAGATTCTCACGAAGCACAAAATGAAATGGGAACGATCTTCTCTATTGTAGATGAGACTTTAAAATCTTCAAAAGTTATTAAAATCTTTAATGCGGAGAAGATCATGGATAATCGTTTTATGAGATCCATGAACAAGTGGATCTCGAGCTCCATCAGTTTAGGAAGGAAGAAAGAATTAGCTTCTCCTATGAGCGAATTCCTAGGTTCTATTACGTTCTTAATCATTGCCTGGTACGGAGGAAAACAGATTATTGTTGAACAAAGTATTTCTCCTGCAGATTTCCTTGTTTTCCTTGGATTGTTCTTCCAGATCCTGCCTCCTGCAAAAAGTTTATCCACTTCCATTTCCAACGTACAGAAAGGGGAAGCTTCTCTGAAAAGAGTATTGGAAATCCTGGATGCTGATGTAAAAATCGAAGAAGTTGCAGAACCGGTTTCTATTTCTACCTTACAAAATAATATTGAATTTAAAAATATTGGATTCTACTATGATAAATCCAATCTTATCCTTAAAAATTTCAACCTGACGATTCCGAAAGGAAGAACTGTAGCATTAGTCGGGCAAAGCGGAAGTGGAAAAACGACCATAGCTAACCTTTTAGCCAGATTTTATGATGTTTCAGAAGGAGAAATTCTTATCGACGGTACAGATATCAAACATTTGAAATTACAGGAATACCGTCAGCTTTTAGGAATGGTAACCCAGGAGTCCGTATTATTCAATGATTCGGTATACAATAATATTTTGATGGGTAAACCTGACGCCACGAGAGAAGAAGTAATTGCAGCAGCCAGAATAGCCAATGCAGACGATTTCATCACCAATCTTTCGGAAGGATATGATACCAATATCGGGGATGACGGAAACAAGCTGTCGGGAGGACAGAAACAAAGAGTTTCTATCGCAAGGGCTGTCCTAAAGAACCCTCCAATCATGATTCTTGATGAAGCAACATCAGCCCTTGATACCGAATCCGAAAGATTTGTACAGGATGCTTTAGAAAAAATGATGGAAAACAGAACCTCTCTGGTGATTGCCCACCGACTTTCGACCATCCAGAAAGCAGACTGGATTGTGGTAATGGAAAAAGGAGACATTGTAGAACAAGGTACCCACCACGATCTTATCGCTAAAAAAGGAATGTATAATAAGCTTGTCGAACTTCAGAATTTCGACTAATGTATTTCAAGAATTTCAAAATATGAACCCTATACAAGAGTATTTCTACAGAATCGAAGAGCCTGAAAGAAGTGCTCTTCTTTTTTAAGGGAAAAGATACTGGCTTCTGATACAGAAAACATTACGGAAACCTTCAGCTTTGGTCTTCCCTTTATCAAATACAAAAAAAAATGCTCTGTTATTTTTATTACAGCAAAAAGTACCGGAAGCATTACATCAGTTTTTACCACGGTGATAAACTGGACTATCCTGAATTGACCCAGGATGGCAGAAAGAAGTTTAAAATCCTTTTAATTGACGCCGAGCAAGATTTGCCACTGGAGCTGATATTAAGGCTTCTGGATGAAATAAAACCATATATAAAAGCTTAAGATCAAATAATAGGTTCAGATACTCTCTCCTCACAGGTGACAATCTGTGGATTTACAATAAAAAAGATCGTCCTTTTGAGAACGATCTTTTTTATGATTGATGATAAATCTTAGTGTTTCAGTTTGGCGATCACATCCAGACCCCCTTTTGTGATATCTCCGATCTGACACACAATTTCAGTATCCAGAGGAAGGAATACATCCATTCTTGATCCGAACTTGATGAAACCGAATTCATGTCCGGCTTTTGCCTGATCTCCTTCGTTACAGTAAAAAACAATTCTTCTGGCAACATATCCCGCAATCTGTCTGAAGACCACTTTATGGTTCGTCTGCGTTTCTACTGCTACCGTCGTTCTTTCATTTTCTGTAGAAGACTTTTCGTGCCATGCTACGAGATATTTCCCCGGATGATATTTTTTGTAGATCACTTTTCCGGTCACCGGATATCTACAAATGTGTACATTCAGTGGAGACATGAAAATAGAAACCTGAATGGCCTTTCCCTGAAGGAATTCATTCTCTTCTACTTCCTTGATCATTACAACTTTTCCGTCGACCGGTGCGATTACATTTTCTTTGTGATCGAGAATAGTACGATCCGGAACTCTGAAAAACCAGAATACAAGACAGTAAATAACCAACAAAGGCATGATGATCACCAGTGACCATATTTTAAGGAAGTAAATCGCCAGCGCTCCCACTAACAAAAAAAGGATCGTCGCTACGGTGATTGTTCCTTTTGATTCTCTATGCAATTTCATGAGACTATATAAATTTTTCTAAAATAAAGTACAAATATACGACAGGAACACAGATTATGAAACTATCCAACCTATCTAATACACCACCATGCCCCGGAATGATGTTTCCACTGTCTTTTACGCCGAAATTTCTTTTCAGCTGACTCTCCACCAGATCTCCCAGTGGGGCAAAGGCAGCAACAAGAAATCCAACAACCATCCAGTTTCCTCTCAGTTCCGGCTGATAATGCTCGATAAAGTAAGATAAAACCAGTGTCAGCACTACTCCACCTGCATATCCTTCCCATGTCTTTTTAGGGGAAATTTTAGGGGCCATTTTATGTTTTCCAAAGAATTTCCCTACCAGATAAGCAAAGGTATCGCTACTCCATATTAAAATAAACAGGAAAAGAACTTCCAGAGAGAAGTTATCGTTATAGCTGGAGAACTTTGGTAATCCTAATGCGAAACTGAACGGGAGCGCTACGTAAATGACTGTAAAAATAAGTTTACCACTGTCAAAGTATAATTCGTTGGGAAATTTAAATAAAGTAACCACAGCGATCCCTATCAATGCAAGAGCAAGGATTTCACTCAGTCTGAAATCAAAAAAGAAATCGTGGTGGAAATATCTTTTGGAAAAAATATAAAATATAAAAATGACCAACGGAAAAACGACCCATTTCTCATATCCTTTCCCGAATTTCATGATTTTGATACATTCCCAGGTTCCTACAACCAGCAAAAGGCTCATTAATCCATGATATAGGTACTGCTGTTGAATAAGGCCGGGAACGATACTGTTGATGAGCTGTGCTCCCAACGGAGTGGTACAAAGAATGATAACGGCTACATACACCAGGCCTGAAATGGTTCTTTGAATAAGGTTTTTGTCCAAAATTTACAATTTAGAAGTGGCTGCTTAATCTTCAAGCAGTAATAAAAACAATTTGGTATTGGAATTCGAAGAACTATCCATTTTTGACTGGCTTCCGCTGATGGAAGTAAGATTCTTGATATTTCCGTTCCTTTTTATTTTCCCCATGGCATCATTCAGGTTGTTTACAATCTGTGAAACATTGGCAATAATGATAATTCTATCCGGCAGCCTTGAAGAATGATAATGGAGAATATTATTATGAGAAAGCATAATTCTTCCGTCATAAGCGATCAGGTATTCACAGGTAATGAATGCTGCATCATTAGACGGTTGCAATTCTGACGTATAGGGAGACTTCACAACATTCAAAAAGTTCTGAAGTTCTTTGTCCCAACAGAAAAGGTTTCTTATACCTTCTATTTTAATAATTTGATTTAAAGTTTGTAGAGCCTCCGCTTCATCTGCACAATAATTAAAAAATCCTCCCGAATGCGTAAATAATTGCGCAAACTTATAGTCGAGATCCGCATTTTTGAGCGAATCCCCAAGCTTCTCCAGACTCTGTTTTTCCTCTTCCTCAGGCTGGTTGGTAAGTTTGCTTACAATCCTCTTGAATAAATTCAACTTAATCTATTTTTAGTCAACTTTATACAAAAATAGAAAATTAATTACAATAGATTCCAAAAATGTCTCTTTAAATATGAAAAAACCTGACAATTTTACAGTTGTCAGGTTTTATTTATCCTATTTAAGAGGTTTTTTAAAGTTGCGTAGGGCTTTCAGGCGCCTGTATTTCGCTTTCCTCTTCTTTTTCTTTAATCTGAGGAGTTTCCAACATTTCCTGTTGTTCTTTTTCAGGAATGGTATTGGTAACCGGTTTCTCTGTCAATTCAGGATCCCATGCTCTCTTTCCGAAAATTTCTTCTAAGTCTTCACGGAAGATCACCTCTTTTTCTAAAAGCTTATTGGCCAATGCATCAAGCTTATCTTTATTTTCTGCAAGAATTCTTACAGCTCTTTCATATTGATTTTCGATGATGGCTTTAATCTCAGCATCAATTTTTGTGGCTGTTTCTTCAGAATAAGGTTTTCCAAAAGAATATTCAGACTGACCTGAGCTGTCGTAGTAAGAAATATTACCGATATTCGGGCTTAATCCGTAGATCGTCACCATGGCCTGAGCTCTCTTCGTTACTGTTTCCAAGTCAGAAAGTGCTCCTGTTGAAATATTGTTGAAAATCACCTGCTCTGCTGCTCTCCCTCCCAGTGTTGCGCACATTTCGTCCAACATCTGCTCAGTCGTCGTAAGCTGTCTTTCTTCCGGAAGATACCATGCCGCCCCTAATGAACGTCCTCTTGGAACGATCGTCACTTTTAGAAGTGGTGAAGCATGTTCTACCAACCATGAAATTGTTGCGTGACCTGCTTCGTGGTAAGCCACTCTTCTTTTTCAGAAGGTTTGATTGCTTTATTTTTCTTTTCAAGACCACCGATGATTCTGTCTACGGCATCAAGGAAATCCTGTTTTGTTACTGAAGTATGGTTATTTCTTGCCGCAATAAGAGCTGCTTCGTTACATACGTTCGCAATATCGGCCCCACTGAATCCAGGTGTCTGCTTTGCAAGGAATTCCCTGTCTACATTATCATCCAGCTTGATTTTCTTTAAATGAACGTCAAAGATCTGTCTTCTTTCATGTAATTCCGGAAGGTCCACATAGATAGAACGGTCAAAACGTCCTGCTCTCATTAAAGCTTTATCAAGGATATCTGCTCTGTTGGTCGCTGCCATTACGATCACATTCGTATCTGTTCCGAAACCATCCATTTCAGTAAGAAGCTGGTTCAGGGTGTTTTCTCTTTCGTCGTTTCCGCCGGAGAAGTTGTTTTTTCCTCTTGCACGTCCGATGGCATCAATCTCGTCAATGAAGATAATTGCAGGAGATTTTGCTTTTGCCTGGGCAAAAAGATCTCTTACTCTTGAAGCTCCTACTCCCACAAACATTTCTACAAAATCAGAACCTGAAAGTGAGAAAAACGGAACTTTAGCTTCACCGGCAACAGCTTTAGCCAATAAGGTCTTACCGGTTCCCGGAGGCCCCACCAAAAGGACTCCCTTAGGAATTTTACCTCCCAATTTGGTATATTTTTCAGAATTTTTCAAGAAATCAACAACTTCCTGTACTTCTTCTTTAGCACCTTCCAGTCCTGCAACATCTTTAAATGTTACCTGAATTCTTTCTTTTTCGTCAAAAAGCTTGGCTTTCGATTTTCCGATAGAGAAGATTTGTCCGCCAGGACCTCCGCCACCACCCATCTTTCTGAAAAGAAGGAAGTAGAATAATCCTAAAATAGCAATCCAGATCAATGCAGAAACCAGGATATCCATGAAAGGATTTTTACCTGCTCCGTAATCTTTTGTTGTGGTAATCGCCGGATTGGTTGCTTTAATTTGTTCAAATTTTTGAAGGAAAAGCTGAAGGTCTCCATATTTTACAGAAAAATCTGCTTTTGGAGCCATTTCGAATGCAGAAAGAGGGTTGTTTTGGTTGGCATTTTTATTTACCATTGCCGTCTTTGCTGCTTTTGTAAGGAAAACGTCAGCTTTCTCTGTGTCTTTGTATATAATTATATTCTGGACTTTCCCCGCCTGCATTTCTCTAAAGAAACCATCTTCATCAATAGATTTTGCACTATCACCTCCTAAAAAATTGGAGCCAAAAAATAGCAAAAGAGCTATGATTGCAATAGGAAAGAACCAGTTGAATCCTTTATTATTCATTTATACTTTTTAAAATTTATATTAATTTTCAATTTTGGTAATGACTGCGTCACCCCAAAGCTCTTCTATATCATAGTACTCACGTACGTCTTTCTGGAATATATGAACCACTACTGAAACGTAATCTACCAGGACCCACATCGCGTTTTCGGTACCTTCTACGTGCCATGGTCTGTCTTTAAGATCGTTTCTTACTTTTTTCTCTACACTTCCAGCTAATGCGGCCACCTGTGTATTTGAGTTTCCGCTACATATTACGAACGTCTCTGCTACAGAGTTTTCAATGTTTGAAAGATCGAAGATCATAATATCTTCTCCTTTTACATCTTGAAGAGCTTCAACGATTTTATCTATTAGTGCTTGTTTTTCTGCTGTTTTATTCATTAAAAAAATACTATAATCTGCAAATTTATTGTTTTTTCTTTACTTTAACCTTACTTTTACCCCCTTAATGTCTTAAAGTTTTCTTAAATGAGTCAACTATTCTACCTGAAAGAATGCTCTTCTACTAATGACGAAATATCAAAGTTTTTACTTTATGAAAATTCGAATTTTATAGGACTTCATACTTTTAGCCAAACAAAAGGCCGGGGTCAGTATGGAAATGTATGGATTCCGACTGCCGGAAAAAACCTGGCATATACGCTGGCAGTGAATACTCACAACATTCTGTGCTCCGACTTTATATTCAATTATTATACCGCAAATATGATCAGGGATTTCCTTGCCAATTTGGCTGATTCTGACGTAAAAATTAAGTGGCCGAATGATATTATCCTTAAAGGTAAAAAAATCGTTGGAATTCTGATTGAAAAGAAAAGAATTAATCAAAATAATTATTTCATTATCGGGGCAGGAATCAATATTCTTCAGGAAAAATTTGATGAAATAACGAATGCAGGATCACTGCTGACCCAAACGGGTAAAGAATTTAACCTGGAAGACTTTAGTTTACATCTTCATGAATTTTTGTGTGAAAAACTTAGAAATATACCTTCTGAAAAGGAAATTCTTGATAACTTCAACAAAAATTTGTTCCGTAGGGACGAAATATCGGTCTTTGAAATTGAAAAAGAGCGACAAAATGGCATCATCCGTTATGCCGATGAAAAGGGTGAACTCTGGATCGAACTGGAAAATGACGGATTACGCTCTTTTTATCACAAGGAAGTAAAGCTACTTTACTGATTAGCTCTTTTAAGGTAAAGATACAGGGTAAGCGGCAGGAATACCAGATTCGGAAGCCACATGGCTAAAGCAGGCGGCAAACTCTTATTTTCTGACACGACTTTTAAGGCCTCAAAGGAGAAAACAAAAAGAAACGCCAGTGAAATTCCTATTGCAAGGTTAATCCCCAGTCCTCCTCTCTTCTTTTGAGATGAAAGCGAAAGGGCAAGGAACGTTAAAATAATGATGGAAACAGGCATTGAAGTTCTTTGATGAAGCTCGTTCAGATAAGAATTGAGGTTACTGTTTCCTCTCGCCTTCTCTCTTTCAATAAACTTCAGAAGTTCAGGTGTGGTTTTATTCTGCCCGAGAAGTTCGTTAGGAAATAGTTCTTCCGGAGAATGGCTATAATTTTTCCTCAGCTCTACACCATTGCTTAATTTTTCAGAATTATCTTTATTGATCGTCTTTTCATAGTAATTATTTAAGACGAACTGTTTTTTTGTATTGTCCCAATATACTTCACTTGCTTTAAGCTCGTATACCATTTTTCTGTCTTTATCAAACTTCTGATACACGAAGCTGGAGCCTCTTCTTTCTCTTTTGTTCCATGAATCGACAAATATGTATTCTGTCTTACTGAGCTGTGAAGAAGCGGGTGCGGTTCCGAGAATTCTCTCTTTATTAGCGGCATTATAGGTATAGGCTTCTAATTCATTTTTTTTAATATTCGCCCAGGGAAGAATCATGTGATATACCAAAAGTGACATCACCGCAATTAAAATCGAAGTATACAGATAAGGTTTTGAGAACCTGTGGAAACTTGCCCCACTACTGATAATCGCCACGATTTCGGTATTATTGGCCATCCTGGAGGTAAAGTAAATTACCGTGATAAATACCAGAATAGAGAGAAAAGTGACTACAAGATTAATAATCCAGTAAGGATAAAAATGAATCAGGAAGTACGTAAGGTCAAGCTTGGGATCGATTGCTTTTGCATTTTCTATTCTAGGAATTTTCTGCTGAACATCGATAACCAGTACTACAATAGACAAGAGCACCAGCATGAAACTGAAAGTTCCAAGGTATTTTTTGATGATATATTTGTCTACAATTTTGATCATAATTTTCTTATAGTCTTTGTCTCAGAACAGGAACCACGGAGTTTTTCCACTCGTAGAAATCTCCTGCGATAATGTGTTCTCTTGCTACTTTCACCAAATCCAGATAAAATGCAAGGTTATGGATAGAAGCAATCTGTTTTGCCAGATATTCTTTGGATACAAACAGGTGACGAAGATACGCTTTTGAATATTCACGATCTACAAAGCTGGTTCCAAATTCATCTAAAGGCGAAAAGTCCTGCTTCCACTTTTCATTTTTGAGGTTCATTACGCCTTGCCATGTGAAAAGCATTGCATTTCTCGCATTTCTTGTAGGCATCACACAATCCATCATATCAATTCCCAACCCTATAGATTCCAGAATATTCCATGGTGTTCCCACGCCCATCAGGTATCTTGGTTTTTCTTTAGGAAGAATATCTGTCACTTCATCGGTGATTCTGTACATTTCTTCTTCAGGCTCACCAACAGATAAGCCTCCGATAGCATTACCTTCAGCACCTGCCTCGGAAATCACTTCTGCGGAAATTTTTCTTAAATCTGAGTAGGTTGACCCCTGAACAATCGGGAAAAGTCTTTGCTTATGGCCATACAATTCAGGATTGTCATTCGTCCATTCAATACATCTCTTCAACCAACGGTGTGTCAGCTCCATAGATGATTTTGCCTGGTTATATTCACAAGGATACGGTGTACATTCGTCAAAAGCCATGAAGATATCTGCTCCGATCTGTCTTTGGATCTCCATTGATCTTTCCGGAGAAAACATATGATAGCTTCCGTCAATATGGGATTTGAATCTCGCTCCTTCTTCTGTCATTTTTCTGTTGCTAGCTAGCGAGAACACCTGAAAGCCTCCTGAATCGGTAAGAATGGGAAGATCCCAATTCATGAATTTATGTAATCCACCTGCTGCCTGCATGGTTTCCATACCGGGACGAAGGTAAAGGTGGTAGGTGTTACCCAGGATAATCTGGGCTTTTATGTCTTCTTTTAATTCTCTCTGATGAACTGTTTTCACGCTTGCTACAGTTCCCACAGGCATAAAAATAGGAGTCTGAATTTTCCCGTGATCTGTGGTGATTTCCCCTGCTCTAGCTTTTCCTTCAGAGGTTTTTTCTATATTAAAAAATTTCATTCGTACTACTTTTTCTTTGCTGCTTCCAGTGATTATCTTTTGCTCCGGGAAAACCCGTTTCCCAATTTACCTCACTAAAGGCGTCATGTTTCCGTTTTGCTTCAATTTGTCCTTTATATATTTATCTGCTTTCGGATCTTTTTTCATCAGGATCTCCTGGGCATCATTGGTGATGCCTTCCATTTTTTCTTTAATGATATAATATTTAAAGCTTTGAACAAAATCATCCGGTTTTATATGGTGAGTGTTCAGAACAAATCTTGTTCCTGCCTCCATATTCCTGTCCTGATACATAAAAGTAGCCTGCTCATTGAGCATAAGATCTGCAATCACTTCAGCCATCACTTTTTCATCGATAAGGTTTTTAGGCTTATCGATAAAATCATTGCATGAAAACAGGCCCAGCAAAACAAAAACAAGAATCAGCTTTCTCATCAGTTTATCTCATTATTTTTAAAGGTCTTAGAACTTTACATCTATTTCTCTTGCTTAGAAGAACAAATTATGCTCCATTTTATAACCTGTTGATGATGGACTTCCACTTTAAGTTTAAGACACCAAAAACAGCTTCATGGATAATTCCTCCATTCATCTTACTTTCTCCCAGAATTCTGTTGGTAAATATAATAGGAACCTCTACAATTCTGAAACTTTTTTTATACGCTCTGAATTTCATTTCTATCTGAAATCCATATCCTTTTAATTTCACATTATCCAAGCCAATTTCTTCAAGGACTTTTCTTGAGAAGCACACGAAACCGGCTGTGGTATCATGAATCGGAAGCCCCAGAACAAATCTCACATATTTTGATGCAAAATAAGAAAGTAAAACCCTCCCCATCGGCCAGTTGACCACATTCACTCCCTTTGAGTAGCGGGATCCGATAGCCATATCTGCGTTCAGGCAGGCTTCGAAAAGCTTGGGCAGGTCATTGGGATTATGTGAAAAATCTGCATCCATTTCGAAAATATAATCATATTTATTCTCGATGGCCCACTTAAAGCCATGGATGTACGCTTTTCCCAAACCATCTTTTACATGTCTTATCGACAAGTGCAAATAGTGCGGATACCTTTTCTGTAATTCCTTTACGATCTCTGCAGTTCCATCCGGAGATGAGTCATCCACTACCAAGATATGAAAGTCATCTTCCAATGCAAAAACCGCGGAAATAATATTTTCAATATTTTCCTTTTCGTTATAGGTTGGGATAATGACTAGTTTTTTCATTTCAGTTTGCAAAGATAGTTTATTTAACCTTTTTATTTTATACAAAATAATCTATAATTTTGCAAAAATATTTTCGAAAGATAATGCCATTGACACAGAGACTTTTATTCAACAGTTTCTGGGGTAGGCAAAATCCGGAGAATAATATATTTTGCCATCCAATCATTGATTAAGCATAATAAAACCTATGCCATATCCATGTTATAAAGCGTAAGACCAAAAACATTAAAAAATTAAATTTTGCTGTCGTCACAAAACTTTGTTAATCATGTAAGAATACCTGAAAATAATGATTGGGTAATTTTTATACTCGTAGGGTGTATATTTTTGTATGTTTTTATGATGAACATTATAGAAAGAGATGCCACCCTTAAAGATTTCCTGCTTCAAAAATATTTTGATGCGAGCAACAACCTGCCGAGCTGGATCATCACTTCATGTGTGACGACCCTGACTTTATCGGTTTTAATTTCCCAATATATTCCTATAGTTCCGAAATATATTGCAGATCTTCAGCTTTTCGGGTACCAGTTGAATAAATTTGGGTATACTTTATTGGCCGTACTGTTTTTTTATCTTATAAAATCGACATTAGGGTTTTTATTTTATCAAAGTATAGGAGATGGAAAAAAATGGACAATATTTTACTTCACCTCCACAAAATTTTACTTTATTCTGTCATTTTTGTTAATAATTCTGTGTGTAACCCACTATTACTTCCCCATAGACAGAAATAAAATGTTTTTGTATTACATTTTCTTCTTTTCTTTTGTATTCGTTTTCAAGGTCTTTTTCTATTTATTTCACAAGAACAAGATTCTTCCGGAGAAATGGTATTATAAATTTTTGTATATTTGCACCCTCCAAATCGCACCATTATTACTGCTTTGGAAGTTGTTATTTTTTTAATAAAAGTCAATGATGAGAATAAAGTCCATATTGGTTTCTCAACCAGCGCCTAGTGAGTCTTCTCCATATTTGGATATAGCGAAGAAGGAAAAAATAAAGATTGATTTCCGTCCATTTATCCACGTTGAAGGAGTTGACAACAAAGAACTTAGAACACAAAAAATTGATTTAACGCAATATACCGGTATCATTTTTACCAGTAAAAATGCGATTGACCATTACTTCAGACTTGCAGAAGAACTGCGTTTTGCAGTGCCGGATACGATGAGATACATCTGCCAGTCGGAAGCAATTGCCAACTATCTTCAAAAGCATATTGTGTACAGAAAAAGAAAGATCAGCTTCGGCGAGAAAAATTTCTCTGATCTGCTTCCTTTGTTCAAAAAATTCCCAACTGAGAAGTATCTGTTGCCATCTTCAGATGTTTTAAGTCCGGATATTGTAAAAACCCTGGATTCTGCTAACGTGGAGTGGACAAGAGCCATCATGTACCGAACGGTATGTAGTGACCTTACAGATATCAACATTAAAGATTATGACATGTTGATCTTCTTCAGCCCACAAGGAATCAAGTCTTTGCAGCAGAATTTCCCGGATTTCAAGCAGGATGAAACAAAAATAGGGGTTTTTGGAAACACCACTTTAGCAGCAGCAGAAGAAGCTGGACTAAAGGTGGATTTAATGGCTCCTACGAAGGAAACTCCTTCTATGACCATGGCCCTGGAAAAATATATTAAAGCTCTTCATAAATAGTTTTAATACAAGAATAAACATTACCATCTTTTCATACAGGAAAGATGGTTTTTTTATTAAAAAAAAGACACACTCATTGGTTATACATTGAAAAACAAAATATTACAGCAATATTTTTTTCACTTAATGGGGATTTTTATATATTTGTTGAAAACCTACCCTATGAAAAAATTATTATTTTGTTTATTTTTATTCACAATTGTATTTGTAAATGCGCAAAATGACAATTGTACAGAAGCAACCTCCTTAAGTGTTGGAACAGATTTCGCATCAGGAGCAATCACAGCAGACAATACCGGAGCAACCACTGACGGCTCTCTCCCTTCATGCAATTCCTATGCTGTTGAAAATGTTTGGTTTACAGTAACGGTACCACAAAGTGGAAATCTGAAGATAGAAACTCAACAAGCTCCAGGTTCTGATTTTGACGACACTGTGTTGAGCGTTTATAGTGGTACCTGTGGATCTTTAACAGAAATCGATTGTAATGATGATAATAGTCAGGATGACTTCTCGTCTATTTTACTGACCGGACAAACTCCGGGAACAACCTTATACATCAGCGTCTGGAAATATAGCTCTGATATAAGTAGTGGAGAATTTCAAATTTCAGCCTATGACCCAATTTTACCAGTCAATGATGATTGCTCGGAGGCAATCCCTCTCAATGTTGGTAATGATTTCGCATCGGGAGCAATTACAAAAGGCAATACAAACGCAACTACTGACGGCTCTCTCCCTTCATGCAATCCCTATGCTATTGAAAATGTTTGGTTTACAGTAACAGTACCACAAAGTGGAAATCTGAAGATAGAAACTCAACAAGCTCCAGGTTCTGATTTTGACGACACTGTTTTGAGCGTTTATAGTGGTACCTGTGGATCTTTAACAGAAATCGATTGTAATGATGACAATATCCAGGATGCCTTCTCATCTATTTTACTGACCGGGCAAACTCCGGGAACAACCTTATACGTCAGCGTCTGGAAATATAACTCTGATATAAGTAGTGGAGAATTTCAAATTTCAGCCTACGATGACACTCCGCTATCCACTCATGAAGTAGCCGACAACAAAAAGGAAATTACCGCATCTCCAAACCCTTTTACTGATCAGCTTACCATCTCTGACATATCCGGTGTACAATCAATTTCGATTATAGATACTTCAGGAAAATTGATCAAAACAATTGAAAAGCCGACCTCTTCAATAGAGCTGAAAGATTTAAAAGAAGGGTTATATTTCATTACTTTAAAAATGAAATATGGTAGTATCAAAACAATAAAAACCATAAAAAAATAAGCTTATTCTCCAATATTAGTGAAAAGGCTATCAAAAATTTGATAGCCTTTCTTATATTTGAACAAGAATTAACATTGAAATAAAACCTCCGTATTTACTAAAGGTAGAATACAAAGACGGAACAAATTAAAATATTCGGATGAAAGCTCCACAGGCAAAAAAAATAGAGAAAATATTAGAAATACACGGCGACAGAAGGACAGATAACTACTTCTGGCTCAACGAAAGGGAAAATCCCGATGTCATCAAATATCTTGAGGAAGAAAATGCGTATGAAGAATTCATCATGAAGGATACTGAAGAGCTTCAGGAAGAGCTTTTCGAAGAAATGAAAGCCCGCTACAAAAAAGATGATGAATCGCTACCCTATTTCTTTAACGGATACTGGTATATTGTACGCTATGAAGAAGGTAAAGAATATCCTATATTCTGCAGAAAACAAGGCAGCCTTGACAATGAAGAAGAAATCGTTCTGAATGTCAATATCTTAGCAGAAGGGGAAAGTTTCTTTGAAGTAGGAAGTGTAGCAGTAAGCCCTGATAACGAAATGGCTTCTTTTTCTGCCGATAACGTAGGAAGAAGAATTTATACATTAAACTTCAAAAATTTAAAGACCGGAGAGATTCTTCCGGACATCATTCCCAACACTACAGGAAAGGCAGTTTGGGCCAATGATAATAAGCATGTCTTTTACATCAGAAAAGATAAAAGCCTCCGTGCATTTCAGGTTTACAGACATGAGCTGGGAACGGATTCTTCGGAAGACGTCCTTATTTTTCATGAGAAGGATGAAACTTTTGATGTCAACGTTTTTAAAACAAAATCATTACAATATATCTTTATTGCAAGCTCCAGTACAATTTCTGATGAGCATCGTTTTATTCCTTCTGACAATGTTTTTGCAGACTGGACCATAATTCAGCCAAGAATAGATGATCTTGAATATTCTGTAGAACATTATGAAGATGAGTTCTATATCATCACCAATGCTGACGATGCCATCAACTTTAAGATTGTAAAAACGAAGATCGACAACTGTGGTATGGAAAACTGGGTAGATGTGATCCCTCACCGTGCTGAAGTCTTGCTGGAAGGTTTTGAAATTTTTAAAGATTATCTGGTACTGGAAGAAAGAGAAAGAGGTCTTTTACAGATCAAAATTATAGATGAGAAAACACAGGAATCTCATTATCTGCCTTTCTCAGATCCAACCTACACAACGTATATCGGTATTAATCTTGAATTTGACACAGAAGTTTTACGCTACGGATATACTTCATTAACTCAACCAAGCTCTACTTACGAGTATAATATGAAGGATAAAACCACGAAACTTCTGAAACAACAGGAAGTGCTGGGGGAAAATTTTTTCCTGAAAATTATATTTCCGAAAGGATATGGGCAGATTCCAGGGATGGAAAAACAAAAATTCCCGTTTCACTTGTGTATCACAAAGACACAAAAAAATCAGCAGACACTCCTCTTCTTCTGTACGGATATGGAAGCTACGGACACACTGTAGACGCAAGTTTTTCCAACGTAAGATTGTCTATTCTGGACAGAGGATTTATGTATGCAATTGCTCACATCCGGGGAGGAGAATACCTGGGGAGAGAATGGTATGAGGACGGAAAAATGCTGTTTAAGAAAAATACGTTCTTCGATTTTATTGATGCCGGGAAATATCTGATTAAAGAAAATTATACTTCTTCCAGACATATGTATGCGATGGGTGGCAGTGCAGGAGGTCTTTTGGTTGGCGCTGTAGTCAACTATGAACCACAATTATTCAACGGAATTGTTGCGCAGGTACCTTTTGTAGATGTTGTTACCACGATGCTGGATGACACTATTCCTTTGACAACGGGAGAATATGATGAATGGGGAAATCCAAATGATGAGGAATATTATCGTTATATGAAAGACTATTCTCCATATGATAATGTAGAGGCAAAAGATTACCCTCACATGCTGATCACTACAGGATTCCATGATTCGCAGGTACAATACTGGGAACCTGCAAAATGGACTGCCAAGCTAAGGGAATTAAAGACCGATCAGAATATTCTGGTCTTTAAAACAGACATGAGTTCCGGGCACGGAGGGGCAAGCGGAAGATTTGAATCTCTGAAGGAAGATGCGCTGGAATATGCATTTTTGCTGAAGATAAATGGTAACGGATAAGAGATAAGCGATGATCAACGAAGCAGAATACTGGAAAAAAATAGAACAATTCTTTGAAGATAATTTTCAAACTGAGAAGAATCCTCCTATTGAAACGCTGTTGTTTCTGATAGGACTTCAGGAACTAGGAAGCGGACAACAAAAATATACCAAAGAGGATAAAGTCAACCTGATTCATATAGCGGTATGCAGATTGCTGGAGCCGTTTGGATATTATAAATTCACTCATTATGAAGATGGGTGGCCACAGTTTGACAAACTGGAAGACCTTCCTGAATTAAGGCCCAATGAGCAAAGTTTGCTGATGAAAAAGGCTATTATTCAGTATTTCCAGGAGGAAGAATTACTATAAAAATAAAAGCTTGGATATTTTCCAAGCTTTTTTATGTGGTAAAGAGTTTATGATTCTTTATTTCAGAATCTCCTCAAGTTGGTTCAGTCCCATAGTAAAGCCTTCCTGAAAGCCCATATCAAACATTTTTTTCATGACTTCCTGAGACTGGTAGTGGATATTTATGGTAACCTTTGTGCCTTCTTCAACACCAGTAAAACCTATCAGCCACTTTGATGATGGAAAATCTTCATTGACATTCCCGTCTTCATCGCAGAATGCACTCATCCAGTCAAAGCTTCTGTGTTCTATAATCTCGCCATATTTTGATTGTGAATAGGATTTTTCACCATTGGGGCCTACCATGGCATATAACCAAATTCCATCTTTTTCAAAATTCTGCCTTATCGTCTCACATCTCCAGGGTTGAGGACCCCACCACTGATCCAATAATTGAGATTGGGTAAAATAGTTCCATACTTTTGAAACATCAGCGTTATAAATTTTCATTACATAAGCACTATTTGCCTCAAAATCTTTGTTGAAAGTGATATTAGATTCCATAAGTAATTATTTTTAATAAAGGTAATGCTTTATTTACTGACGGCACTTTTCATAGGACAAGTAAACGAAATGATCATCACTTATTTTGCCGGTATATTCACTTCTTTTCAAGCCATTTCATCCAATCATTGGCAACCACAGTCCAGTTATCCACCTCATGATCCGCAACGCCGTTTTTCACCGGAAAAAAATTATGATCACAATCAAAATAAGATGTAAAGGAGTAGTTTGCTTTATGATTCTGAATAGCCAGCACCTGAAGATAATCGTTAAAAATACCATTTTGATCTTTTGTGCCATAGGTAACCAAAACCGGAATTTTAATTTTTAATAATGTAGGGGTAAAATTTTGAGAAAGCGTGTAATGATAAAAACTGGTATTTTCTTTATCCGTCTCTTTTTTATCTTTATTTGCTACAATTTTTTTCCAAAAATCAAGACTTTCACCGGTCCAGTTCTCTTTTTCTTCAGCACTCTGACGATTTTCGTTAATAATACTCATCATCCTTCCCAAAGGATTTCCCCCGGAATAAATAAGATGTGTAATTTTATTGTTGTGTGAGGCCATTTCCAATGCAACATAAGAACCTTCAGAATGTCCCGCTGCTACTACTTCTTTCGGATCTGCCCAGGTTTGTTTTAACAATTTTTTTAACAGGGCGTTGTTTCGTTGGTAATAGTATTCCAGGTTATTATTTGAAATATATTCTGCAGGAGGAAGGCCTTCTTTCGGATAGCTTAGATCTTCCTGTAGGTTTTTCAGATTTTCTTTAATAGGAATTCCCGGCTTGCTGACAACGACCAAATGATATTTTTTGACAATAATATCCAGGTCAAAAGGAAGAAACGTAGGAAATGTTCCTTTTTTTGTGACATATTCTAAAGGTCTGGCAAGGCTTCCCTGACAGAAAAAGAATACAGGTTTTTTTACATTTTCTTCTCCTTTCACAGAGCATACAATATAATTGACAATTGTATTTTTATAGATGTCTTTATACTCCTTTATTTCTGTATTCTGGGTCCAGGCAATGGTATAGATTACAAGGGCCAATAGAGAAAACCTAAATTTCATTCTTACTTATTTACTTCAAAATTACCTAAAAAAGTAGCCGTTATATCTAAATAATTATTTTCAAAGGTAGAGCCGTCGTGAATACAATTGTCCGTAGGTGCAATATAATACTCAAAAGGCCTTTGTCTGATTTTAAGCACAGGATAATCCGGGAAGTATTTAAAAAAACAATCCGAAATATTTTCAACATTTAAAGTATTACTATCCATCACCTGACTTAGCATCTCTTTAATCTGAAGCAATGTCAGATTAATTACAAACAAATACCGGTCCTCGTTTCCTATATTGATACACATTCTGTTTCGTGAGGCATGGGCAGATTCAATATTGAAAACCGTACTGTGATCAATGTGAAGCCCTATGTACTCAAAATCATCCATATTAAGGTTAATACTGGTAACATAACGCCCGCTGGGTATCACTGAAAGCCTGTGAAATTCCAGCGTATCGGTATTGGGGCAAAGATCTTCTACAAAAGAATTCAGTTTCTCATTAAACAACTCAAGGATCTCAGAGTTTTCTTTCAGTCTCTCAAAAACGACTTCTCTTTCGTGTAAAGAATGGATGTCAAAATTTTTAATAAGATCTATGAGATTTTCAGGCAATTTACCAATCGATAAATAATCTGAATGTTGATACTGATCAGAAATAATAAGGTCCTTTTCATGCTCATCCAGTTTTCTCCAGTCGGATTTGGGTATAAAGGCATTATCTCTGAAAGGAAAATCCAATTCGGCAAATTCCATTGCTGAGTGGTGTACTGAACCTCCGTTGATTTCAATGCTTTCTATATCTATATTGGGTAATACATTAATTCCTTTAAGCAGTTTCATAAAACAAATCTTTTTTGATGTATGTTATTAAGTCAGTAAGAACCTCACAATATATTGAAGGATTATTGAAGTCATTACTGTTTTTATTATATCGGTGAACCAAAAATCCTCCGCCACAAACTTCTTTTATCTCACATTTCTGACAATCATGGGGCAAATCGGTCGTGTGAGCAAAGTAATATTTTTTGAAAAGCCCAATATGATGCAATTCGTCGATATCATGATCAGCTACATTGATGTTTCCTCTTGTTGCCCCGCTGAATGAAGTCCTTAAAGCATCTATAACTTCAATATCGCCATTGGTCTCAATAACAGCAACTCCATTTTCACAGTTTCCGATCAGATGATTCCCAAAATTTTCATATCCTGAAATCAACTGAATGATAAGTTCAAAAAAAGGTATTGATAATCTGTTCGTATCTTCTTTCCAGGTTTCATACAGACTGATGAGCCATGATGATGTTTCAGGAATAAATTTGTCCAACGGCAGATAAAAAGCTGGAATATTCGAATAATTGATATTCGGCAGCAAAATATTAAGCTGATGATGATTCACCTTTTTCATATGATAATAAAAATCAAAAGGATCAACATCGGGATTGGCCACAGAAATTATCCCTTTCACGACATCAAAATCCTGTATTGACTTCAGATTTCTTATAATATCGTCATACGACCCTTTTCCATTATGCTTTTTCCTGAACAGGTCATTAATTTTTCTTTCACCATCAAGGCTTATCCCAACATTCACAGAATATTTTTTCAAAATTTCCGCCCACTTTTTATCCAGCAGCACTCCATTGGTCTGCATAAGAAAAGTAATTTCAAGATCTTGATTGATTGCCTTGATGGTTTCAATACAATCCACAAAATATTCCTTATTGGTCAACAACGGCTCTCCGCCATGGAAAGAAATAAAAACGTGAGGAATCGAATATTTCCCTGTATAACTCCGTAGTTTTGTAGAAAAATTGAGAAGATTTTCTTTGCTTATAAATTTAGGTTGATTCTTATAGGTCAGATCTCCCATATTGTACATATGGCAATAAGAACAGTTTAAATTGCAGTGGCTTGCAATTTTCAAGATAAATGATTCTATTTTCATGTTTTAAAAACATTGGCTGTTCCTTACTACTAACGAACAGCCAATTTATTTACAGATAAGATATTAATTACCCCTCTAATTCCTCACCAGGACGTTTTACATAAATAGAATCTGCATACTTTGAACCTACCTCGCTACATCTTCCAGCTGCAGTTCCTCCCATTACGAAAGATAACAGGTCTTTTTTTAATGCTTTTTTCTCAACGGTGTTTAATTGCTTTTTTCTGTTCTTGTTTTCATAAACAATAAAAATTTAAAATGTTAATAAATTATTTAGTTTTCATCTCAAAGCAGAGATGAGTTATTAGTTTTAATTATAAGTGCCAAATTTATAAATATAATTCATACTTCAAAGTTTTTTTTTATTATGTTAACCAGCAAGGCAAGCTATTTTGGCGGAAAAATTAAATTCAGGTTACACGATGGGAATAAAAAAGAAATCCCTTTATTTAAAACGGATTTGTAGCTTACAATGGTAATAATTCATAAATAAATGTTAAAAAACACTCTTTTAAGAAAAAAAAATACAATTTTTTGGCTCGTTTTTTGTTTACGTAGTCTTAAAACAATTAATTTTAACATTCATTTTTCCAAAACATATATAATTACATAATGAATAACAAATTCATCCCAATAATTTCGGTGTTTATGACAATCTCGCTGATTGTCTTCGTTACGCTCCAATTTTATTGGCTGAAAGGCTATTATGGTGCTCTGGAACAGGACTTTTCAAACAAAGTCTACTCGGTACTGGAAAGTACTTCGAAAAGTATAGAGGAGATTGAAGCCGATAAATATTTGAATCAGGATTATAAAAATTTCAGGAATAATATTGTTGCCAACAGCAAAGAGCCATCTCTGACAACCATTCAACAGGTAGAAGATTCCGGGACACAAAGGCAGATTATTTATTCAAAAAATATCATTTCCAAAACCCAGCTTCCTATTTCTCAAAAGGGAGATTCTGTAAAACTGACCACTTTATATACTGACGAAGCCGCCTATAAAATAAAAAAAGACACGACCAACCGTGAGCTTTTAACAGCAGATATCAACCAGGATATTGAAACGGGCGATTACTCTATGAAAGAGTTTGTAAAGGTATACGGGAATAATCTTCCCATTACCAAAAGAGTGGATCCTACCGTACTGGATTCTGTGATTACCAAGGAATTAAAGATCAGGGGAATTACGGCAAAATTCGGATATGGAGTTCTCGATAAGAACAGCAAGCTGACCAGCATCGTGAACAAAGCATACAAAGAGAAAAAGATAATAGCACCTACAGTTATCCCCTTTTTACAGATAAAAAGAACACCTTATACAGTCTGGCCCTGGTGTTCCCTAAGAAAGAATATTCTCTCGCAATGAATAACTGGCCGATGCTGTTAGGAACTTTTCTTTCTCTGCTTACGATTCTTGGAATTTATATTATTTCCATCAATTATATGATGAAACAGAAAAAACTGGCGGAAGTAAAGACAGATTTCATCAATAATATGTCTCATGAATTCAAAACACCGCTTGCAACAATTTCAGTGGCAACAGATTCTTTAGCCAATGACAAAATTGCAACCAATCCTGATAAAGTAAAATATTACTCGGAGCTCATTAAACAGGAAAATTTAAGGATGAAAAAACAGGTAGAAAATGTCCTTAATATGTCTAAACTGGAAAGAAATGAGGTTGAATTATTTTTAAAGGAAACCAATGTAAGAGAGCTCATTAAAAAGACTACCGAATCTTTCAATCTGATTGTACAACAGAGAAACGGTTCACTTACCCAACAATTTAATGCGACCCAGTACAATTTTAAAATAGATGAGTTCCACATCTCCAATATGCTGGTTAACCTATTGGATAATGCGAACAAATATTCGCCTGAAGCACCGGAAATTCATATTGAAACAAGAAATGAAGGCCATTGGTATGTGATAGAAATTTCTGACAAAGGAATGGGAATGGAAACCCAGAATAAAACCAAAATTTTCGAAAAATTCTTCAGGGAAGAGACCGGAAATATCCATAACGTAAAAGGGCAAGGTTTAGGCCTTTCTTATGTTAAAAAAATTGTAGAGCTGCATAAAGGACAGATTATCGTAGATTCCCATAAAGGTAAGGGAAGTACATTTATCATAAAACTGCCCATGAGCTAAACGTGATATAAAAAATAAAAAAGACTGGACATCTAATAAACCAAATAACAATATATAAGAAGATAGAGTGAAGAAGTTCATTCTTAATTATTAATTTAATTATTAAAATTATGAGCAACAGAATATTATTAGTAGAGGACGATCAGAGTTTCGGGGCGGTACTTAAAGATTATTTAACGATCAATAATTTTGAAGTTACCCTTGCAACGGATGGAGAACAAGGATTGAAAGAATTTACGGAAAATGAATTCGACATCTGTATATTCGACGTCATGATGCCTAAAAAAGACGGATTCTCATTAGCTGAGGACGTAAAAAAGATTGATAAAAATACTCCTATCATATTCCTTACTGCCAGAAATATGAGAGAAGATATCTTGAAAGGATATCAGTTGGGAGCTGATGATTACATTACAAAGCCTTTTGATACTGAACTTCTTTTATATAAGATCAAAGCTATTCTACAAAGAAGCTCTACCCTGGAAAATGAAGAACAGGAACAATTCAAAATCAGCAATATTTTCTTCGACTCTATGCTGAGACAGCTTAAAGTGGGTGATAAAGAATACAAACTTTCTCCGAAAGAAAATGAGCTGTTAAAGCTTCTATGTATCCACAGAAACGATTTCATGCCCAGAGATCTTGCGTTAAGAAAGATCTGGAAGAAAGAAAACTACTTTACAGCGAGAAGTATGGACGTATATATCGCTAAACTTCGTAAGCTATTGAAAGATGATGAAGGATTGGAAATCATCAACGTGCACGGAGAAGGATTCAGACTTTTGGTAAAAAATTAAGCCCAAAACCGGATTATAAATATAAAATTAGCAAAGCATTTGAAAATGTTTTGCTAATTTTGTTTTATACCCATGAATAAATGAAGAATACATTTTTAGACCTGGCAGCCCTATCCTTGTTCGCAACGTCTTGCAGGAAAGATGAAAGAGCTACTTATATTAAAGAAGAAGCCAGTGTTCAGCAATCTGTTGTAACCACAAATACAACTTCAAAAACAGCTTTGATGGATCAGGCCGGAATTCAATCAAATCCTAATCCTGCTCCCGTAGCAACAGCTGCAGGAATGAATCCTGCGCACGGACAGCCGGGTCACCGTTGTGACATTCCTGTAGGACAGCCTTTAAATAGCCAACCCACAAACTCTGCGACACAAAATATAACAGTTGGCAGTAATAACACTGTTCAGATTGATCCTAATGCAGTTTCACCGGGCAAAATAGCAATTGACAACAACGCTAAACAAGTAAAAACAGCCCCGGGCATGAACCCTCCTCACGGACAGCCAGGCCATCGTTGTGATATCCCGGTAGGGCAACCATTGAACAGCAAACCTGCACCCGCCTCTCAGCCCGTTCAGAATACAGCACAGGTAACACCTCCACCGTCTCCCGCACAACAGAATCTTGCCATGGGAGAAAAACCTAAAGTAAATCCGGCCCATGGTGAACCTTGGCACAGTTGCTCTATAAAAGTTGGTGATCCTTTACCATAAATTTCGTAATTTTGCAGACATGAAGCTGTTTCACCTATTGACGATAGTTTTTTGCTTAGGAATTTTCTTGATTCCTAAAGACAGCTTCTATGCAGAATCTATGCAGAAAACCTGCTGCAAGGAAGAAACCCAAAAGAGTGATTGCTGTAAAAACCACTCTTCAAAAGAACATAAAGGAGACAGAAAAGAATCTTCCTGTAATGATGACTGCTGCTCATCCTGTATAGCCTGTTTCACCTTTATAGAAACTCCTTTTTCAAAAAATTTACGTCTGGAACTGTCTTATTACAAAGCCAATAAGAACCCGCAGTTTCAATACTCAGATCCTTATTTATCAGATCGTTTAAAAGAAATCTGGCAGCCGCCGAAGATAGGATAATTACATACAGCCTGTTCATTATATAACGTAATGAACCCTTTTTTAATTAATCTAAACTTTTAAACAAAATGAAATTATATATTTCCAAGTTACTACTTGGTACATTATTCTTATTTACTCAATTAATAGCTGCACAAAATCTTACAAAAAACCAGTTCAAAGTAAAAGGGAACTGCGAGATGTGCAAGACAAGAATTGAGACTGCCGCAAAAAAAGCAGGAGCAAAAAAAGCGGACTATTCTATTGATCTTCAGACTTTAACATTTGAAACCGACAAAACTTCTGCCGAAGACATTCTAAAAAAGGTTGCCGAAGCAGGACACGATAACGAGAAGTTCAAAGCATCCAATGAAACGTATGAAGGGCTTCCGGGGTGTTGTCATTACGAAAGAAACCTGCAGCCGGCATCTTCACAGACAGAAGCTCATGAACATCATAAAAAAAATGAAAATGAGTTTTTCGTAAAAGGAAACTGCGCTTCTTGTAAGGCCAGAATTGAGAAGGCTGCAAAAGAAGCAGGAGCAGACCATGCAGAATGGAGTGCTGAAAAACAGACTGTCGTCCTGCAATTCGATTCTTCAAAAACGTCTCCTGACAGAATTTTAAAATCCATCGCTGATGCCGGTCACGACAATGAAAAGTATAAAACGACCGATGCCACTTATAAAAACCTTCCGGGATGTTGTCTATACGACAGGGACGTTCCTTTCGGAGAGGCCAACCCGAATGTACATGATGATGAAGCAACAAAACATGAAGATCACGAAATGCCTTCTCATCGCGATTCAGAGAGTACAACTGAAAAAAAAATTGAAGGTGTCGTAGTGACAGGATCCAAAGCAGCAACCTCCGTAAGTAAAAAAGAAGCAGGACTGGTTTTCAATATTGATAAAAAGAATTATTAAAAGCTGCGTGTTGTAATTTATCTGAAAGTTTTGAGACCAATGCAACAGTGGATGTTTCTTTCAGTAATGCGGTTACAGGAACAAAGCAGTTGAAAATGCTGGGATTAGATCAAAAATACACAAGTCTCACGAAAGAACAGCTGCCCGAAATCCGGGGTCTTGCTTCTGCGTACGGATTGAATTTCATTCCTGGAAGATGGATTGAAAGTATCCAATTAACAAAAGGAGGAAGTACAGTAACCAACGGTTACGAAAGCATTACAGGACAGATCAATACTGAGCTTCTGAAAAATGCTAAATCACCGGAAACTTCCCTCAATCTTTTTTCTGATTTTAACGGAAGAGCTGAAGCCAACATTACCCACGTATCCCCGATTAATGACAAATGGTCACAAACCTTTCTGCTACACGGAAACGGTACCTTTGGGAATACGGATATGAATCATGATGGTTTTCTTGACAGACCGAAGGGAACACAAATTAACGCAGCTTACCTTTTAAACTACAATGATCTTGAGAAATCGGGATTCGGATCTCATTTTGGAATTAATTTCATCAGAGACGAAAGAACTGCAGGACAAATTGGTTTTGATAAAAAGCTGGCGCAGGATAAGCAGCCTGCATATGGGGTAGGAATTGATATATCGAGATTTCAGGTCTGGAATAAAACAGGGTATGTTTTCAAAGGAAAACCTTACCAGAGTATTGGCTGGATGAATCAGTACGTATACCACCAGCAGGACAGCTTTTTCGGACTGCGAAATTATGCGGGACAGCAACATACCTATTATTCAAATTTAATTTTTGAAAGTATTATCGGAAATACCAATCACAAATATAAAGCCGGTGCAAGCTTTTTATATGATGGCTATAAAGAGACTTATGTAACGGATGATCTTCGAAGAAACGAGATTGTTCCCGGTATTTTTGCAGAATATACACTTACAGGGTTAAAATATACCTTAGTGGCAGGCACAAGGGTAGATTTTCACAATTTGGCAGGAACCCAGTTTACCCCAAGACTTAATTTCAAATACGACTTTACGCCGCAAACGATCTTAAGGCTTTCTGCCGGCAGAGGATTCAGAACAGCGAATGTTTTTGCCGAGAGCCAACAGTATTTTGCGTCCAACAGAACGATTAATATTCTGCCTAACGGAGGAAATATTTATGGTTTAAAACCAGAAATCGCTTGGAATTATGGAGCCAGTTTACAACAGGAATTCAAGCTTTTCGGAAGAAAATCAACAATTATTGCAGATTTCTTCAGAACAGACTTCCAGGACCAGGTATTGGTGGATCTGGACCGTTCTCCCCAACAGCTGACTTTCTATAATCTTGAAGGAAAATCATTTGCCAACTCATTCCAGACGCAATGGGATTTTACTCCGTTTAAAAACTTTGATGTAAGATTGGCGTATAAATATTATGATGTACAGGCAGATTATCTAGGAGGAAGAAGAGAGGTTCCTTTCATGGCAAAACATAGAGGTTTTGTAAATCTGGCCTATGCAACCAATAAAAATGATAAAGGCGGATTCTGGAGTTTTGATACCACTTTGAATTGGGTAGGAAAACAAAGGTTACCTGATACCGCAAGCAATCCTGCCGAATTCCAGCTACCTGCCTATTCTGATTCTTACGCAGTACTGAATGCTCAGATTTCCAGAAATTTCAATAAAAAGATCAGGGCTTATGTAGGTGGTGAAAACCTTACTTCCTATTATCAAAAAAATGCGATTGTAGATTTTAGAAATCCTTTTGGAAATTATTTTGATGGCGGAATGGTATATGCCCCGATTATGAAAGCTAATTTTTATGTCGGACTGGACGTGACATTCTAAATTTATCTAATAGAAAATTATAAAAACAGCATTGAAGAAATGCTGTTTTTTTTGTTTTAGTAGGCAAGCATATTCTTTTTGAGTGAATTTCGGGATTTATTTATCTCAACAAAGCTTTTAAATTAATAAAAAACAGCTATTGTCAATTAATAATGCAGAGAAATAAAAAAATTGAGACATACATAAGACAGCAAATACTACCAACTGACAATCAATAATTTACATGTAAAAAATATTGATATTCAAATATCCAATTTTATAAATCTGATGGATTATATTTTTTAAAATCGGGGACTATTGGATATGTTTGTTAGGAAAGTACCACTTCCATTTTCAAAAACAACAATGACCTTAGCTATAAAATACTTGATAAAATCTGCAGAGAATTTATGTACTATGCAGTAGCCTAAAGTAGCCGGGTTTATGTGGCTGCTAAAACTAATAAATCAATTTTCATGAAAAAAATTAATTTAAAACATCTTAAAGCAGAGGTGAATGAAAAACTTACAAGGGAACAATTGAAAAATGTGTTTGGTGGAATTGCTGCTGCCACAGGGAACGGAGCATGTGTATTTAGCCAACCTTTATGTTGGAATTACAATTGTACAGGAGATGCAAGAAGTAATGGAAGAGGTGGTTACGAATGTTGTGGACCAAAATGTGAATAATCAATCACAGTTTGAGCAATCACCCATTGAATAAAGCACCTTACACAAAAGCTATCCAGATCTAAGCCTAAAGTGACTGGGCTTATGTAGTCACTACAACATCAAATTATTAGCAACTATGAAAAAAATTAGTTTAAAACATCTTAAATCAGGTGTTAATGAAAAACTTAGTAGAGAACAACTGAAAAATTTATTTGGCGGACTTCACGACCCGACAGATCAATACTGTGGTGGCGGAGATATGTGCCATTCAAATTCAGAATGCCCTGAGGGAACTGCCTGCGGCATATTTTACTCTTGTTTAAGATGTTTAAAAATCTAACAAGCTGGTTTCTGATAGACAGGTTTTGTCTATCAGATTTTTTTCTCATTTATAAAATCTGATACCTTAAATATGCTTTTTCTTTCCGCTCAACCTGATGACATTTATTTTATCTGGCAATTAGAGGTTCTGATAAGAAATCTAAGCCAACTTGGTATATCAAAAAAGGATATACACATTGTAATTGGATTTAATCCTGTTATAGGTCTTAAGAAAGAGTTCAATCAGTTTGTACAAGACAATCACACATTTGCAAGCTTCTTTTTATATCCGGACACCCGCTCCCGGAACCAATACATTTCTACGATACGTCCTCATTTGTTAACAAAACACTGGGAACAATTTCCTTCCTTGAATAATCGGATAATTTTTTATCACGATTCTGATATTATTTTTAGCAGAATTCCATCCGTAGAAACAGATGAGATTAATTATGTATCAGACACACGCTCTTATTTGGATTCAAATTACGTTGTAAAAAGCACGAACAAAAAAATTTTAAAAAAGATGTGTTCTATTGTAGGAATTTCGGAAGACACTGTAATAGAAAATGATTCTCACACTGGTGGAGCACAATATTTATTAAAACATATTACAAAGGAGTTTTGGGAAAAAGTGTATGAGGATTCGGAATCAATATTCTGTTTACTTGAAGATTTTAATAATGATGAACAACAGAAACTGATCGGCAATCCGGAATATATGCCTAAAAAAGTACAAGCCTGGTGCGCTGACATGTGGGCTGTATTGTATAATCTCTGGTATTTTAATAAGAAGGTACAGATACATCCTGAGTTGGATTTTTGCTGGCCAACTGATCCGATTCATGATTATCACGAAAAAGCTATTCTTCATTACTCAGGAAGTCATCAGGAAAGAGAATTATTCTTTTACAAAAGAGATTACATCCAATATGCTCCGTGGTATGACAATAATCTATATGCAATTCCGGATACCAACTGCAGCTATCCTCTGATAAAGCATATAAAAATGAGAAAACAGGAGTTGGATCGAGACCGGATTGAATTAAGAAATTCCTTGTTTGTGGTAGAAAATACAACCGAAAGTACATTTAATAAGATCAAAGCATATCTATTAAAGCACCTGGACACCGAGGTAATTGATGCTGCCGAATTTTCGGGCGATAATCGGGAAAAAACGACAATCAGGATTCCAGGCCCTGTACTTATTCCTATTGTAAGTATTATGAAAATTGTCGAATTTCCCTATACTTATTACCAGTTTCCTGTATATTACAAGATTGATCAGCTTTTCGACACTGCTTTTTCTAAAGTTTTGGATGGTGATATTTTAACACAAAATATTGGCAAATTCTCAAGATACGAAACTGCAACAACCATCCAAAAAGCTGAAGGTTCCACAACTACAGACTTTCAATCTCTTATACAAGTAGAAGACCCTATATTTTTACTCTTATGAACACAGGATTAACAGATAATGGACTAGCCATCATTGCTCTGCGTTTATTTCTAAGTAATGAAAGATCGCAATTCGGAGAAGGTGAAAGCATTCTAAATACAATTGCTGAAAGCATTTCTCAATCAGATGACTATAGCTTTGAAAATGGAATTATAGGATTTGGCTGGCTGGTAGCTTATTTGCACTATCAGGAATATATAGATATCGATAGTGATGAAATATTGGAGGATGTGGATGATCAGGTCTACAAGTACACATTACAAATTATCAGCAATAGCAAGGATGAGACGGATACCCTATTAGAAATTGTCAATTATTCTCTTATTCGCCATCTTAATAAAAACCCGCAAGAGCTGCATTATCGTAAATTCATTCATTATGAATGTATCAATCTTATCTTTGACATCTTTACGCATTATCTTGAAATAAGTCTGAATAAAAAAAATATAGACCCCACGGAGCTGCATAACTGTTGTAAAATTCTCCTAAAAATTAGCTATTGCCTCGAATATATAAAAAAGACAGAATGGAAAAAAACACTTTTACAGCAGCTGGTAAAGATAATCCATCATCTGGAGCTGAATTTTAATAAAAATAATTACCCCTATGAAGATCTCCTGATTCTTTTATTAACCGCCAAACAAAGAAAGTACAAACTGGCGGAAAATAAAATTTTAGATTTGATTTTATCATGTACTACATTTTCAAATCATTTTATACTTGACACTCTTAAAAAGCCTATTGTGCATCATGCAGATTTACAGGATCATGAACTTTTATTTCTGCTAACAAATTACAATATCGATTCCTTCTCTGTTTAAATCTTAAAATAGAATATTATGGCAAAAGAACTATTTGAACATAAAATTATTATTCTTGTTCCTTTTAGAAATCCTGGAGATTATATTGTCGATTGTGTCAATTCCATTTTAGCTCAACAATATACTCATTATGAAGTTTATTTGTTGGATGATAATTCCGATGATCATTCTTTTGAACTCATACAAGAACTTCTGGAAGCTGCAGATCATTTTCATTATGTAAAGCGTGAAAAAAGAATGGGAGCATTATCAAATCTTCACAAAGGACTCACTGAAATTCCATTGCAAGATGATGATATCATTGCTATTGTAGACGGTGATGATTATTTGTTTGGTGAATATTCTCTGCAAATCCTAAACTATACCTATAATGACGAATCAACCCAACTTACTTATGGACAATTTATTGATTCCTATGGAAATCTTGGCAGCATCTCTCCTTATACTGAAGAAGAATTTAAAAATTTAAGAGCCTCACCATGGAAGGCGACACACCTTAAAACTTTTAAGCATCATTTGTTTAAAAACTTTCTACGAAAAGATCCAGCCTGTCAAAATTTAAAAACAGAACATGGACTCTTCTATCCATCAACTTATGATATGGCCATCATGTTTCCATTAATAGAAATTGCTGGATATGAGCATTGCACATATATTCCGAACGTTCTTTATTGCTATCGCCTGCATTCTCAGAATGATCATGCTACACCTGAAGGAAGAAAACTTCAGATAGATTCAGAACTGCATATAAGATCAAGAAATTCGATGTCTAGATAGAATCAATTTCTTGGTGTTTTCAAAAATCACCACCACTGAAATATTAAAATAACACTGTACATAAAGCAGAAACAGCATCAAAATTTGATGCTGTTTCTATTTACACATTTACATTTAACATTTACTAATTATGGATTCATCCAAAGTTTAGTACAATTCTTTCTCTATGGGCAGACAAAATATATTCCCTTTCTTCATGATTCTGAAGTCATCAAAATAAAATCCTACCTCTAAACCTTTCACTTTATGTATGGTTATATCGTTTTCATATGAGCAACTCAGATCGAATAGCCCATCTTCTATTCTTTGTAATTCCCAGTTCTGCACCTCACAATCCAATCCGGGGTGAACTTGTTGGTTTAAAATAAGGTCAAGCAGCCAGAAACAATTCTCATAAACAGCTACATTATTAATGCCTTCTGTAATCTTATGACCTTCTTTATACTCATGTAAACTATCTGGAAACGTATAAATATCATACAGATCATTTGCAGAGTTTTTTGATTTTGTTGTGCTTGTTACTAATCATGGCGTTATTGATTTTTATATTTCTGCTTTAATTATTAATTTTAATTCTTCAATTATTAACATTGTTATGTTAATAATGTTTTTTATCTTTGACAAATATAGTCTAAATTTAGACCAATTTAAAAAAAATATGGACAAAATTCAAACCATAAAAGAAAGAATTTTCATTTTCCTTGAAAACAGGGGCATTAAGAAGGAAACTTTTTACAAAGAAACAGGCATGTCATCCTCAAATTTTAAAGGAGCAGGTCTGAAAAGTGATCTTGGAGTAGATAAACTTGCAAAGATTGTGAATGTTTATCCCGAATTAAAGGATAATGAGAATTTAAATTGGTTGATTACCGGACACGGGAAATTGAATCTGGATTCAGATTCGCAAAAAGAACAGCAAAGAATGGATGTTTATCGTGAAGAAGAGCATGAAAAGCTGGGTGATCTGCTTGCTAACTTATTTGCACAATATAATACTCAGGATAAAGGTATCTTATTTATCCAGAGTCAACTTTCAAGGATGGAAAAAAAGTATGATGAAGCTATAATAAAGCAAAATAAATATTTGGAAGAAATTTTATCTCTGACAAAAACAGCGGTCAAATAATATTAATTCCTGTTAATTATTATTTTATCTGAACCACCTAAAAATGTCTTGGTGGGAGACATCAGCACCAGATATCCCAGATCTTTTGTGAAAAGGTTCAAATCTTCCATGGTACCAATAAATCCATTATTAATCTCTTTCTTTACCAGGTATATTTTTTTCAGGTATTCTTCTTCCGAAATAATGTGCTCAGAATAATCCTCCCACAACTTATCAGAAAGGGCCACAAGAATTTTCAATCTTTCTCTATGATTATTCATTATCTTCAATGTCATTACGTTTAAAAAGAATCGTAGAGAACCTGTCCAGCGTACTATTATTGAACTGATCCAAAAGATGCAGTTTTCTGTAGTAGTTATCCAGTTTAAAAACCAGAAAAACAATCAATATCAAAACCAATATAATGGCAATATCAGCGATGGCTGATATTTTATTCTCGTTGAAAAAGATAAACTTGATGTAGGTTACCAAATGAAAATAACCCGCTACTAAAGCTACGTAATACGTATATCTGTGAGCTCTGAATAAACCTCCTAATGCCAGTAATATAACGCAAGATGATATAGACAGGAAATAAATCGTTGAATCAAGATCCAGTCTTCTTTCGCCGGCAGTATTAGCCAGCTGCACATTGACATCAATAAAGTATCCTACTATATTATTTAAGAATGGTAATATAGCAGAAATTAAAACAAATGCCGAAGCAATTATTTCAATAGTCCGTTTATTTAGGCCGATCCGATTTTGTTGGATCGATGGTGTCTGCGGCTTCTGAGTAGCTTTCTGTGTCTCCTTGTTTATTGGTGGCTTCATTTAAAATAGTCTGTTTTTTCAGGGAATCACTTACGACTCTGGCTGCTTCTGATCTTCCCGCTCCAACCTCTATTTTCTTATGATCAGCTGACCTTGCAACTTCCATCTCTTCATTTCTATCTGAACATGCCGTCACGACAGATAATAGTAAGATTCCTGATAATAATAATCTTGCTTTCATAGGTAGTACATTTTTGACGACTTAAAGATAAGTGTTTACCCGTTACATTTCGCTTATAAAAACACTAATAATTCACTTTTATTAAATAATTTTTAATGGACTGAATTCTATATTAGTATTTAAATAAATTCAAATGTAATAAATATTCTATGTATATCAGCAATTTATTACAAAAAAATGAATCAATTAGTCAAAAGATCGGATTAAACTCAGAATTCAGGACAATTGATACAGAATAAAAAAACAGCATAAAACATCATGTATATTGATATTTTGCATTAAATAATTATTTATTAAGAATATTATCCTCCATAAATTACGCACCTGTTCTAAGATGAGCACCTGAATGATCATTTGAATAATACCTTCAAAAAAACAACAGTTTACTCCATATCTTAGAAGAGCCAGGAGGTAAATAACCTATAATGTACCAGTTAGGATTGTACAAATTTTACAAAAAAGTTATTTCATTTTAAAATTTTACTATCTTCGCATTTTAACATATGTATGAACATACCACTTCAGGATTTCAGTATTGATCACAACAGCAAGCTCCCTTTACACGTGCAGGCAGAAGAACTTTTCCGGAAGCTTATCAAAATGGAAGCTTACCAAAAAGGAGCTCTATTACCCAAAGAAGTGGATCTGGCCAACTTGTGGGGAGTTTCCAGAAACACGATCCGCCAGGCCACTAATAAACTGGAACACGAAGGGTTGATCATTCGTAAAAAAGGGATCGGAACAAGGGTGGCAGAAAAGAAAAGCCTGGTAACCGGACTGGATCATTGGTACAGCTTTACCAGAGAAATGCAGGAAAAAGGAGTTCAGGTAGTCAATCAGCTCCTGAAAACAAGTATGGAGCAGCCCAATGAAGATATCTGCAATTTCTTTCACTGTCCGGCAGATAAAAAGATAATTAAATTGTCAAAATTAAAAGGAGAAAGTTCAGGAGATCCTATTGTATATTTTGAAAGCTTTTTCCATCCGAGAATCGGGGTTGATAAAAGTGAGGACTTTAATATGCCGTTGTATAGCATGCTGCAGGAAAAACATGGTGTTATTGTACACCGTTCCCGCGAAAATATAAGTGCCTGCCAGGCAGGAACTGTCATTGGAAAGAAGCTAAAAGTCTCTGCTTCCTTTCCCGTATTGAAGCGTGAGCGTTTTGTGTATGATATTAACGGAAAACCCGTGGAATATAACGTAGGATATTATCGTTCGGATAAGTTTACCTATACGATCGATATCAATAAATCTCCGGAAATTTAATTTCCTTTTTTTATCATTCAATATGTTCAAACATTCTAACATATAAACATAAAAACTAAGCTCATGTATAACAGGTATTTTATTTTACTGATATCTTTTCTGCTGACAGGCAATGGTATGTATGCTCAGGAAAAAGCTCCTTACTTCGGGAATATACAGGCAATTAACGGGTATGAACGCGAGATAAGCGGTGAAAACATCGATTATTTCTCAGCATTTCCTGATCATGCCAACCGTGCACTCCTTACCAGAACTACAGACGGAAAAAAAAAAATCGAGTGGGAAACCGCTTCTGTGCCTTTGAAAAATAATGGTCAATACGTTTATTTTAACTGGCTGGTTTCGCATTCTTCAGGAACAAGCGGAGGTGCCAGAAACTTTGATCTGTATATCAATGATCAGAAAACATTAACATTGACAACCTACCCTGCCAACCAACATCCGGACTGGATTTCCAAAGCCGCAGACAGTACTGCCTTTGTATTTCACCAAACCAAGACAGACGGATTAAAAGACTCATACGGATTAGCCTACCTGCGGGTTCCCGCAAATAAAGTAACCCCAGGAAAACCTCTCCGATTAAAAATTGTTGGCCAGGCCCAGAACAGCAGAGACTGGATGATGACTTATAAATTTACTTTCCAGGAAAAAATAGATGCCCAATCCACTCCTTTTCTGTTAAAAGACGGCAAACGCCTTCTGAGTCTTACGACCCTTCACTTCGGTCCGGAAGAAAAAATAAAGGCTATAATAAACAATAAAGAGACCTTTACTTTTACCATGCCGGACGGTATTAAAACTTTTGACATCCCTGTTTCTCTTTCAGCCGAGGGAGGTAAACTGGAACTGGTCGTGATCTCCGGCAGGAAAGAGCTTCTTCGGAAAACAATTCAGGCTCAGGCTATCGTACCACGAACATTATATTTTATCCATCACTCTCATACCGATGTAGGATATTCCCATTTACAGTCGGAGGTAGAAAAAATTCATACAAAGAATATTTATGATGCTCTTGCGATGATTGAAAAGACAAAAAATCTTCCTGAAGAAGCCCGTTTCAAATATAATGTAGAAGCCCTTTGGGATGTTGAAAACTTCATGAAAAATGCGTCTGCACAAGATAAAAAGTCCTTTGTAAAAGCAGTACAGGAAGGGGGAATAGGCCTTTCTGCCATGTATGGCAATATTTTAACAGGGCTTAGCCAGCCGGAAGAATTATTCCACTATACAGAATATGCTCAAAAACTGGAAAAAGAATTAGGCTTACCAATCAAAAGTGCCATGATGTCTGATGTACCGGGATTTGCCTGGTCATTAGTTCCTGCACTTACTTCATCAGGAGTAAAATACTTCTCAAGCGGTCCCAATTATCTTGGAAAAACAAATCCTTATCTGGGAGACCGTGTCGGAAACTTTGTGAAAAACTGGGGAGATAAACCGGTTTGGTGGCAATCTCCGTCAGGAAAAGAAAAAATACTATTCTGGACAGCGGGAAGAGGCTATTCTTCATGGCATGGTGTACATCCCGGTGATGTATTTGACAATGGCCAGAAAAAAATTGCAGAATATCTGGAAGACCTTACCCATACCAATTATCCTTATGATATGGTACAATGGCGCTACAATATTGTTGCGGACAACGGCCCTATAGATCCTACCGTCTCCCAATTTGTAGATGAATGGAATAAAAAATACACCTCACCCAAAATTGTACTGAGCACCAATGAAAAAATGTTCGAAGTCTTTGAGAAGAAATATGGCGACAAAATCCCTGTTGTAAAAGGAGACATCAGCCCTTACTGGGAGGATGGAGCCATGTCCACTGCCAAAGAAGAAGGAATCAACAGAAACAGCAGCTTAAAACTGCAACAACTGACAACACTTTATTCTATGCTAAATCCCCGACAATATAACAGCCGGCATTTTTATGAAGCATGGAAAAATGTGATTTTATTCCATGAGCATACGTGGGGAGCTTTCAACAGTATTACGGCACCGGACCTCCCCTTTGTGGCAGATCAGTGGAAAGTAAAAAAACAATTCTCGGCCGATGGCAGCTTCCTTTCCGAAAAACTGGAAAAAGAACTTCTTCTTCCTTTAACAGATCCGGCATCCAAAACAATAGCAGTATTCAATACCTCATCATGGGCAAGAGAAGGTATAGTCACTATCCCGGAAAATACACAGGCTAACGCAGTGCAGGATGCCACAGGTCAAAAGATTCCTCTGCAAAAACTACAGGACGGAACCATGACATTTTTAGCCAAAAACATTCCGGCGCTGGGATCAGCAACATATACATTGATTAAAAATAAAATCTCCTCTCCTTCTTCATTCATCATTACTGACTCCAGTATTTCTAATGGAAAAGTTACAGTGAGCTGGGATAAAAAAACGGGAAGCATTACTCATCTTACCGATACAACAAAGACCAATTACGCAGGAAGTTTTAATGACCAGGGATTGAATTCTTACTGGTATGTTCCGGGATCCGATCCCAAAGAAGCTTTATCAAATACAGATGTACAGGTAAAAATACTGGAAAACGGACCTGTAGTAGCAAAGATTTCATTAGTATCTGAAGCTCCGGGTGCTCGTAAACTGGAACGAATGATTACCATCACCGCAGGCAGTGACGAAATAGCGCTGGAAAATATTGTTGATAAAAAGCCTGTCCGTACCAAAGAAGCCGTTCATTTTGGATTTCCTTTTAACCCTGATTTTAAAAATATCACTGTCGATGCCGGGTATGGCAACATGAAATACCTTACCGATCAGCTGCCGGGTTCTAATATGGATTATTGGTACAGCCGTCGCTGGGTAGATGCTTCTTCAGCACAAAAAGGAATACAGTGGATGATGCTCGAAACTCCATTGATAGAAGCTGCAACAATGATTGACGAAAGAATGGTCATCGACAATAGCCACAAAAAGTGGAAAGATAACGGAACACCGGGAACGACAAATTGGTTCAGTTATGCCATGAACAACTACTGGCACACCAACTATAAAGCAGATCAGGAAGGTCCTGTACATTACCACTATGTACTACGTCCTCACGATGGCTTTAATTCTGTTGAAAATGAAAAATCAGCTGCTGCATTTACACAGCCTCTTATCGCAGTTCCTGTCAAAGAACAATCTTTTAGTAGTGGAAGTCTTTTTCATATGAACAATGATAAAATTGTGGTCACAAGTATTACTCCTCAGGAAGATCAAAGCTTTATCATCAGATTATATAACCCGCATGAAAAGGGACAGATAACTGCATTTCAATGGGAAAAACTTAAGCCGGTAAAGCTTATTAACCTTAAAACAGGAAAAGAATTTTCTATTACCGAAAAATTTAGTTTAGAAGGAATGGATGTGCTTGAGATTAAATTAATTTTCTAGCGGCAACACTCTAAAATGAATACTTTTTATCTGAACCTTACAGGTTTTCGAAACTTGTAAGGTTTGATTATCAACTATTACTATTTGTCAACATTTAAAATAAATCAGACAATGTCAAAACCAGTGATTGCCATAGACATGGGCGGAACAAAGATTAAAATCGGACTTGTACAGGAAGAGACCGTTCTATCTTATATTTCGATTGATGCTGACTCCGAAAAAGGACTTGCTCCAAAGCTACCTCTCATACAGAGAACCATAGAAATCATGTTAGCTCAACATAACCTTACTCAATCCGATATCTCAGGATTAGGTATTGCTTCCCCGGGAATTGTTGACAGCGTCCAGAAAAAAATTCTTTCCATTGATAAAAAGTTTGGCGATGCCCCTGAAATAAATCTTGAAAAATGGTGTTTAGAGACTTTTAACCTCCCTTTTTCCATTGAAAATGATGCCCGGTCTGCATTAATTGGAGAATGGAAATATGGCAAAGCTGACACGTACGACAATATTGTTCTGATGACCTTAGGAACCGGCATTGGAAGTGCTGTAGTGATGGAAGGCCGGTTATTGAGAGGAAAACATTTTACCGCCGGCATACTGGGAGGCCATTCAGTCATTAATTATCTTGGAAACATTTGTAATTGCGGGAATAAAGGCTGTGTAGAGACAGAAGCCTCCACCTGGAATCTACCGGTTATCGCAACAGCGGAGAGAAACTTCACAGGCAGCAAACTGTCTTTACCCCAGGTTATTGATTACGAACTTATCTTCAGGCTTGCGGAAGAGGGTGACAGTGTGGCTGAAGCTATTCGTGACCGGAGTCTGCAGGCCTGGTCTGCTTGCGCCATCAACCTCATCCATGCCTACGATCCGGAAGTTCTGGTGCTTACAGGAGGTATTATGGCCAGCAACTTTTATATTCTTCCTTTTATCAGACAATATGTTGAAAATCACGCATGGACACCGTGGGGAAAAGTACAAATTGAAGAAGGAAATTTCCCCCGCACCGCAGCATTACTTGGAATCGCTCATCTTATCAACCATTAATCAAAAAGAATGAAATCAAATTTCAATAAATTTCCCATTATTCAGATAAAAAATCATACCTGTATCACGGGTTGGGAAGATATTTTAAAAGAACTCAATACAAATACTCCTGAAACTATTGCTATTGAATGCTACCCGGGAGTATTCATCAATGAAGTAATTGCTGCAGTACAGGAATTTTTACAGCCTGAACTGATCATCAATACAATCGAAGTGATGAAAACGGAGAACGAAATCTCTGCAATGTTACAAAAGTATGTGACTGATGATCCGGTATTCGGTTATATAAGTCCATTGGAACTGGAAGAATATTTTGACCCTTCCAAAATAACAGCTCTTCATCAAAAGCTGAATGAAATACATGGATGTAAAGTAATTATTGGGCCGGGAGCCACTTTAGTAAGCGAAAACCCTTCTGCTATCCTGTATGCAGATATGCCCCGATGGGAAATACAGAAACGTTTCCGACAAAACACAGCCTGCAATCTTGGAAGAGCCAACTACACAGATTCTTTTGCCTATCAGTATAAACATGCTTATTTCGTCGACTGGCGCGTTGGTGACCGTTATAAAAAAGAATTCTTAACAAGTGCCATTTTGTAGTAGATACAACCATTCCGCGTCAGCCCAAAATGATAACGACAGCAGCTTTATCTGAAGCTCTTCAGCAAACGGTACACCAGCCGTTCAGGGTGGTTCCTTTTTTGATCCGGGACCATGGGGCGGACAATGGCTGAAAGAAGTCTGTGACCTGGACAGAAGTCAGCCCAATTTTGCATGGGGATTTGATTGTGTGCCTGAAGAAAACAGTTTACTATTAGGTTTTGGAGAACAGGTGGTTGAAATTCCGTCTCTTAATCTTGTGTTTTTCCAGCCGGAAGCTTTGCTCGGTAAACAGGTATATGAAGGATTCGGAGATGAATTCCCTATCCGCTTCGACTTTCTGGATACGATGGAGGGTGGCAACTTAAGCCTGCAGGTACATCCACTGAAAGAGTACATTAAAGAAAAATTCGGGATGACCTATACTCAGGATGAAAGCTATTATATGCTGGATGTAAAAGAGGATTCTTTTGTCTATCTTGGTCTGAAAGAAAATATTGATCCGGAATGTATGATGAAAGATCTCACAGCTGCACAAAACAATTCTATTCCTTTTGATGCGGATCAGTACGTACAAAAATGGCCCATGCAAAAGCACGATCATGTTTCCATACCGGCAGGAACGGTGCATTGCTCAGGGGCTGATTCTGTGGTATTGGAGATCAGTGCCACTCCTTACATTTTTACGTTTAAACTCTGGGATTGGGGAAGAATGGGGCTGGATGGAAAGCCGCGACCGATATCCCTGGAACACGGAAAAAATGTGATTCAATGGGATCGCACCGCTACATGGGCAAAGGAACATATTCTTAATCTTACAGAGCCCGTAAACGAAGGTGACGGCTGGCGCGAAGAACGTACGGGATTAGATTCTATGTCGTTCATTGAAACCCGGAGACACTGGTTTAGCAAAAAAGTGATTCATCATACGGAAGGTGTGGTTAACGTACTGAATCTGGTCGAGGGCCGTGAAGTGATCATAGAAAGTCCTGATCATAGTTTCGAACCTTATATCATCCATTATGCAGAAACGTTTATTGTTCCTGCTCATTTGGGAGCCTACACCATCACTCCTCACGGGGAAAGTGCCGGAAAAGAATGCGCAACGATTAAAGCCGGCATCCGAACAGAGATGATTTCCCATAAAGTTTTAAAATAAACGCTATGTCATCAACTTCACACTCAACGCTTATTTATAAATCAACCCTGGTAGCTTCAGTGGGTGGATTATTATTTGGCTATGATACGGCAGTAATTTCCGGAGCCGTGGGTTTTATGAAAACTTACTATCAGCTTTCGGATGTCATGACAGGCTGGGTGGCTTCATGTGCACTGCTCGGATGTATTGTGGGAGCAATGTATTCGGGCAAACTCAGTGATCTTGTCGGTCGGAAAAAAGTACTAATGCTCTCCGGTATCCTGTTTGTCATCTCGTCCATAGGTACAGCTCTTGCACCTGACCTTTGGATTTTCGTCATATTCAGGATTATCGGAGGAATGGGAATAGGAATTGCATCTATGCTGTCACCGATGTATATCTCAGAAATGGCGCCGGCAGCCATAAGAGGGCGTTTAATTTCAATTTTCCAGCTGGGTATTGTTACAGGGATTCTCGTTATTTATTTTGTCAATGCTTATATCGCCGGAATTCATGATGAAATATGGAATATTTCCACCGGCTGGCGATGGATGTTTGGCTCAGGAACTATTCCATCCATTATTTTTATCCTTTTACTGCTAACGGTTCCTGAAAGCCCACGCTGGCTGGCAGCAAAAAAAGGAATACCGAAGCCTTGGATATTCTTAGTCTGATCAACGGTAATGAACTCGCTCAGCAGGAACTTAAATCGATCGATGAATCCTTACGGGACGAAACCCCATTTTCTTTTGCTGATATAAAAACGCCTCAACTCAAACGGGCATTAGTTATCGGTATCGCACTGGCTGTCCTTTCTCAGATCACCGGAATTAATGCTATAATGTATTATGCCCCCGAAATCTTTAAATCTACGGGAGTAGGGTCAGAATCAGCATTTATGCAAACTATTTTAGTGGGAATCATCAATGTCATTTTCACTTTAGTGGCCATAAAATATGTAGATCATTGGGGACGAAAAAAGCTTTTGCTCATTGGAATTACAGGAATGGCCGTTTGCCTGTTTACTACCGGGCTTGTTTTTTACAAGCAGCAACAAGGTTATCTGCTTTTGATCGCAATACTTGGGTATATTGCTTGTTTTGCAATGTCGCTGGGACCGCTTACTTTTGTGGTCATCGCTGAAATATTCCCCACAAAAGCAAGGGCTACAGCTATGTCTGTGGCAACTTTTTTTCTATGGCTGGCTGTATTTCTGGTCTCACAGACTTTTCCGGTACTCATCGGATCTGTGGGAAGCGCCTTTACATTTTGGATGTATATGATCATTTCAGTCTTTACCTTCTTTTTTATCTGGAAAATGATTCCCGAAACTAAGGGGAAAACATTGGAAGAGATCGAAAAAGAATGGAAGGAAAGGATTAACGATTGAAAAGCGGGCTAAGTCTCCGTCTATTAAGGAGGCCACTAATGCACGAATAAAAGGATTCATGCATTAGTGGCTAAATAAATTAAAATCAATAGGTTTTGGCTAAAGCCGGATTCCTTCGGAGATAATAATAAAGCGGACTAAAGCCCGCTCCTATTGCTGTTTTTCGTAAATCCATATGCTTTACAACCAAATTAAGATGGCAAGGCAGGTTTAATGCATTATCAATTTACTGACTATTTGAAAAGGTTATATTTCCGGTACCGATTCCTTTTACCGTGACCTTTTTCCAATCCGGAGGCAAAGCATTTTTAGTTGATTTTAAGGTACCTTTTTCATCCATATCCACACCTGCAAATCCCATCATTACAGCCTGCAATGCTCCTCCTGCACCCGTAAGAAAATAAGGATTATCTCCTTCTTCCGTTTCAGCAAGAACTCTGAATGGTGGCAAAAGATTAGGTTCGTAAGATTCTTTAAACCATTTATATGACTCTTCACCTTCTCCCAATCTGCTGTACAATAAAGCAAAAATAGCTTTGGTCATCGCAGGGGTTTTCTTGTTGGGAACCTTTTCCTGATAGTATTTCAAATCTTTTCTGATCTGTTCTTTATCCTGAATGGTATTGAGCGGATACGCCAGTAAATTGACGTCCGCCTGCTTTATTGATGCTCCGTTATAAGTATCGTGTTCTTTTGTCACTCCGTTTTCAAGTCGCGTAAACACCAGATTTTCTGCAATGTCATGCCAGGTTTTATTGAAAGGTATATTAAGTAACTGGGCAGCATCATTGGCAAACCTGAAATTTTGTTTTGCAATGGCATTGGTGTACGCATTGTTATCAACATTCTCTGCCCATTCATCGGCAGCGACTACATTTTTAATGTGATATCTGTTCCCCACTTTTTCTACGCGGGATTGCCAGAACGTTGCTGTTTCACTTAGAAGAGGCCAGCCTTTTTCTTTTAGCCACTGCAGATCTTTAGTCATGAGATAATAGTTCCAGGCTGCAAAAGCAACATCTCCGGTAATATGATGCTCATATGTCCCTGACAATGCCCAGACCGGGGTTTCTTCTTCTCCTGAAACTGCACTTTCCCAGGGAAACATTGCCCCTTTATATCCATGCATCATAGCATTTGTTTTGGCAGCCTTCAGCCTGTTAAAACGATAGTTTACAAGTCCTTTTGCAATTTCAGGATGGAAAAACAACAAAGGTTTGAACATAAACATTTCCGTATCCCAGAAAACATGCCCGTTATAGCCGGTTCCGCTCAATCCGGCCGGAGATAGGGAGTAATCTGACCCTTCTCTTGAAAAGGAATACAGATGGTACAGCATATTATGGACGTCCTGTTGAGCCTGTGCATCCCCTTCTATTTCAATATCGCCTTTCCACAAGTTCTTCCATTCTTCTTCATGCTTTTTATACAGTTGAGCCGGATTTTGCAAATTGGCGTAGATACTTAATCTTTCCACCGTATTGTATGGATCCTGAACCTGGGAAGAGGATACAAGAGAACCTATCAAAGAAAAAGTATAGACTTCTGAGTTTTTTAATTTTTTCACGAATTTCATCAGATGAGCGTCGCTGTCACGCATTTCATGTGAAACTTTTGGCTGGTTATATTGTTCGTCAGGAAATACAAATGTGGTGCTTGCTGCCATCGTAAGAGCTCCTGTCGGACTTTTTGCTACCGAGGTTAAGAGAGGTATTGTGGCATGCGGAGGGCTTACTTCGTTATAATTCTGTTGAAGGGGCAGAAATCCCTGTGGTGTTTTAAGATTACTTTCTGCAACGAATGAAAGCTCCTTTTTAGGATGTATGGTCACGGTAAGAATTACATTATTGGGAAGATGTCTCAACGCTGTATATCGGTATTCTACAGAGGCTATGTCTGCATAATCGAATGAACCGGAAAAAGTGGCTGTTTTAAAATTGATATGTTGGGTATAATTGGAAATATTTTTACGATTAATTTCTTTCCAGTCGATAACAAGATTACAATCGAGCACATTAAAATTGGAAAGAAAATTACTGGTTCTTCCTCTTCCATACTGATCATATACTCCGGCCAGAATAACATTTCCCGCTTTCAAAGGTTCCGGTGAGGAAATCATTCCTATCATTCCGTTGGAAACCGTCACACCGGTGTAATGATCCGGGTTAATATTCCCTGTTTTAATTCCCCATGGATCCTGTGCCAGACAAATTCCGAAAATACCGGTGAAGCATAGACTTAAAACCGCCAGTCCTTTTTTCATCATAATATTGGTTTTATACTGATGGCAAATCCTCCTCCCGGAGCTACTTTTATTGTAAGTTTATCACTTGATTTTACCTTTTGTCCGGAAATTTCATAGCTTTTCGGGTTGTGATTCCAGCTCGCATTTTTTCCATCTTTATAAATAATGGCTTCAAATTTCTGACCTTTAGGAAGGAATGATAAGTCTACCGTAGCTTCCCTTGGATTTTCATCGGTGACACTTCCGACAAACCATTCATTTTTATTCTTAGCTTTTCTTGCAATAGTCACATAATCTCCCGGCTCTGCTTCAAGAATGTAGGATGAATCCCAGTCTACTGCCACATCTTTGATAAACTGAAAAGCATCAGGATATTTTTTATAATTTTCAATAAGGTCTGCTGCCATTTGTAGGGGACTGTACATCGTAATGTAAAGAGCAAGCTGCTTGGTCAGCGTTGTGCTTAATTTCGCTTTATTGTTTCCGTATACAGAAAGATCACCTTCAAATATTCCCGGCGTATAATCCATAGGACCGCCGATCGATCGGGTAAAAGGTAGAATTGTGGTATGATCCGGTTTATTTCCGTTGAAGGATTCAAATTCAGTTCCTCTCGCTGACTCCTGGGCAATCCAGTTGGGATATGTTCTGTGCAATCCGGTAGGTCGTACTGCTTCGTGGGAATTGACCATGATCCGGTACTGGGCTGCGGTTTCAGCAACATATCTGTAATGGTTAACCATCCATTGCCCGTCATGATATTCACTCCGGGGAATAATTGGTCCTACATATCCTGTTTTTACAGCATCATATCCGTTTTCCTTCATAAATTTGAAAGCATCCTTTAATTGTCTTTCATAATCCACCACTGAAGAAGTGCTTTCGTGATGCATGATGATTTTTACATTTTTGTTGTTTGCATACGCCTGGAGTTCTTTCACATCAAAATCCGGGTATGCTTTGGTAAAGTTGTAAATGTGTTCTTTTCTGTACGCCTGGTTATCTTCCCAGCCTTCATTCCAGCCTTCTACCAGGACAGCATCAAATCCGTTCGCTGCGGCAAAGTCAATATATTCTTTTACATGTTTTGTGTTGGCACCATGTCTGCCGTTCGGTTTCAGTGTTTTATAATCTGTTTCCCCAATTCTGATGTCCTGATTGTCAGAGTAGGCCCACGTAGAACCACCGCCAGTAAAATATTCCCACCATACACCTACATATTTCGTAGGTTTTATCCAGGAAGTATCCTTTATTTTGCTGGGCTCATTAAGGTTAACAATGAGGTTGGAAGACAATATTTCTTTTGCATCATCACTGATGATCATGGTACGCCACGGACTTATCGAACCGGTTTGAATAAATCCCCTGTCGCCGTTTTTATCGGGTGTAAGATTGGAAGAAAGAATAAAGTTTTTATCATCAAGGTTAAGAGTCATCGCCGGAAAGTTAACTAGTGCAGCTTCATGGATGTTGATATAAATTCCATCTTGAGATTTCAGCATCAAAGGCGTTTGTACTGCTAAACTTGTACTTGGAGCTTTGGCTGCCAACGGTTCTTTTCTTACTTCATCAATTAATCCTGAAATTTGGGATAATGTTGAAGTCGTTACCGGAAATTCATTGGTATCATAATCTGCGGGAATCCAGAATGCTTTATAATCTTTGGCCAGATTGAAGGAGGTGAGCTCATTGCTGATCGTAAAATGTCTCAAGTCAGGCTGAACAGGAAACTCATATCTGAAGCCCAATCCGTCATCAAAAAGTCTGAACCTGATATCCAGTTTCCAGCCTGTTTTATTTTGCACGAGATGAACGAGCATTTCTTTATAATGATCGTTTACTTCTTTGTTCGGTCCCCAAACGGTTTTCCAGCTAGTATTTTCAGAAGTATAGCTGATATTTTCCACTTTAAATCCTGAAAAATAAGAGGTGGAAGGTTTTAAAATAAATCCCAGTTTACTATCCTTCACAACGGGTTTCCCTTTATATTGAAGCGTATAATACGGGCTTCCTTCTTCTTTGATGGTAAAATTCAGTTGCAGTTTACCATTGGGCGATTCGAATGATTGGGCGTGTATAATGATTCCGCATACAACAGATATACAGAGTGACAGCATATTTTTTATCATGATCTTCAGCTATTTTAATTATTAAAAAGAAATTCATTGCGCCATATAAAAATGATGAGCGCAAATGATAAGTTCAGAATCAGGGTGCAACTGTGAAAGAAAGGTCGCTTTAGAAATATTGAATCCGAAAAAGGCTGGTGACATTACACTCTTCCCCTCAGAATTGGTGAAGGGAAGAAATGTGAATGCTTTATTGTAAGTTATCTTCCGAAATCATCCTGTACACGAACGATATCATCCTCATCGGAAGGATGGGAAGCATCGGTATGCTGCCAGATTTCAGCAACAATTCCCCAGCCATCAAGACCGATTAAACGGTGTCTCTCTCCCTGCTGAAGTTTTACCTGATCTTTTGGATTGTATTCTGCTACTTCACCCTCGTCATCGGTATTGCTTCTTTTGATTCCTACGGTACCTTCCACAACCTGCCAGATCTCGGCTCTTCTGTGGTGATACTGCCAGCTTAATCTCGCCTGTGGAGCAACAATAAGAATTTTCGGACTTAGTTTTCCTCCTATTCTTAAGTTTTCCACATCAATCCCGTCAAAATACTGGTTGGCAAAATCCTGAGCCTGATTTTCATCAATCACAAAAAATCCTCCCCAGGGTCTTGTATCATCTTTTGCTGCAATAGTAAATCCCTGTGCTCCAAGCATCTCTTCTACTCTCTCGAATATTTCTTTCTTTTCTGTACTCATACAGTTTATTTCTAAGTGTTAAATTATTTTATTTCGATTGTTCTTTTGACATTGAATAAGGAAAATCTTTTTCCTGTGACCCCCTTTCTTTGTTCGGTTTGTTATCCATTGTAAAATCAAGAACAGCTCCTTTCATCAGCTCCTGATGGCTTAACCAGTTTTTGGAATAAGGCTGTTGGTTTACGTTCAGTGATTTTACATACAGATTATCAGCATTGTTTTCCGGTGCTTTGATTTCAATTTTCTTTCCGTTTTCAAGGTGAATGGTTGTTTCCTTGAATAATGGTGCTCCCAGTACATACTGATCCGTAGCCGGTGTCACCGGATAGAATCCCAGGGCTGAGAAAACATACCACGCAGAAGTCTGCCCGTTATCTTCATCTCCACAATATCCGTCAGGTGTAGCCATATAGAGTTTATTCATCACCTGTCTTGTCCAGTATTGTGTTTTATACGGAGCTCCGGCATAATTATAAAGATAAATCATATGCTGTATCGGCTGGTTTCCGTGAGCATACTGCCCCATATTCATGATCTGCATTTCTCTGATCTCATGAATTACTCCGCCGTAATAGCTGTCATCAAAAACAGGAGGAAGTGAAAATACCTCATCCAGTTTGGCTTCAAACTTCTTTTTACCTCCCATCAATTCTGCCAGTCCGTCAATATCCTGGAATACAGACCACGTATAATGCCAGCTGTTTCCTTCTGTAAAGGCATCGCCCCATTTAAAAGGATTGAAAGGTTTCTGGAAATTCCCGTCTTTATTCTTACCGCGCATTAAACCTGTTTCTTTGTCAAACACATTTTTGTAATTATACGCTCTTTTTTGTAAATATCAATTTCTGAAGCAGGTTTTCCTAAAGCTTTCCCCAATTGGTAAATAGAAAAATCATCATAGGCATATTCCAGTGTTCTGGCAGCATTTTCATTGATTTTCACATCATACGGAACGTAGCCCAATGTATTGTAATATTGCACTCCTGCACGCCCTACTGCTTCAATAGGACCTTCATTATCGGCACCATGTTTTACCGCCTGCCATAACGTTTCTACATCATATCCCCGAAGTCCTTTGATATAAGCATCTGCCACTACGGAAGCCGAATTATTCCCAATCATAATATCAGAATATCCGGGGCTGCTCCATTCCGGCAAGAAACCGCCTTCTTTGTATGCATTTGCCAGACCTTCCTGCATTTCCACGTTAATACTTGGATACACGAGATTTAAGAACGGATATAAAGCTCGGAAAGTATCCCAGAAACCTGTCCCGGCAAACATTCTTCCGTCAGCGATTTTACCGTTGTACGGGCTCCAGTGTTTTATTTTATTCCGTGCATCAATTTCATATAATTTTTGTGGAAAAAACAAGGTTCTGTACAACGAAGAATAGAAAGTTCTCATCTGCTGGTCTGTTCCTCCTTTTACTTCTAATTTTCCAAGGGTTTTATTCCAGATATTTTTGGCATCTGTCTTTACCTGTTCGAAATTTCTGTTACCGATTTCTCTTGTAAGGTTCAGCTCTGCCTGTTCAAAACTAATGAATGAGGAAGCTACTTTAGCGTAAACCACTTCTTTATTTTTAAGTTTAAAACCTACAACCGCACCGGTATGGTCGCTGGTTACCTCCAACTGGCCGTTGATCAGCTGATTGTCTTTCCATGTTCTTGTCAGCTCAAAATCTTTATCAAACTGAATAACAAAGTAGTTTTTAAAATTTTCATATTTCCCGGTTGAATATCGGGTAGTATAGCCCAGGATTTTTCTTTCTTTAGGTAAAATCTTAATGTATGAACCTTTGTTTAAGGCATCAATGACCACATAGGCACTGTCTGTTTTGGGAAAATCAAACTTAAAGAAAGAGGCTCTTTCTGTTGGCGTAAATTCAGTAGTTACATTGATATCTGCCAGATACACACTATAAAAATAAGGTGTTGATACCTCAGCTTTATGACTGAACCAGCTTGCCCGTTCATCTTCTTTAAATTTCAATTTACCTACTCCGGGCATCATGGCAAAAGCGCCGTAATCGTTCATCCAGGGAGAAGGTTGATGGGTTTGTTTAAATCCTTTAATTTTATCTGCATCATAGGTATACGCCCATCCGTCACCCATTTTACCGGTCTGGGGAGTCCAGATATTCATTCCCCATGGAAGTCCCACTGCAGGATAGGTATTTCCGTTGGATAAAGAAGGTTTGGACTGGGTTCCCATCAACGGATTCACATAATCTACGGGAGACATGTTCTGACCGAAGGCCCAGGCCTGTAATACAAGAAAAAAAGTAGAAAATAGAGACTTCATTGTATCGTTTCGTTTTTAATTTATTTTGCTTTTTTCAGAGCATAGCTGGCCGCTCCCAAAATGGCTGCATCTTCAAAGATTGCAGAGATTTTCACGGGCAGGTTAATATGATTTGCGGAGAGATTCTCCTTAAATTTTGCTTCAAAATGAGGATATGCTTTGGCAATATTACCTCCTATAACTAAAACTTCCGGCTGATATTTGCTGACATGCTGCACAATAAACTGTGAAAAGGTATCTGCATACTCCTCAAACATCATATTCTGAATGTCCTGCGGTTTTTCAAGCAGTTCTTTAGTTCCTGAAATTTTTTCACCTGTTAATTCTTCGTAACGGTTTACAAACCAACGTGTCGCCATAAAGTCTTCAAAAATAGAATCCCTGAACGGAGCATCCCAAAGATCTTCATCGGTAGCTGTTTCTCCATTATAAAAGGTGGTTCCAAATCCTGTTCCCAACGTTACTCCAAAAATCCGTGTATAGTCCTGCACACAGCCTCCGAAAACTTCTCCTTCCATAAAAGCGGCTGCATCATTTACAAAATGAATCTGATCGAGGGAAATCGACAAACGTTTTGCCAGCTCTTCTTTGATGTTTACGTTGTAAATGTCAAGAAATTTCCCGTGCAGCATCAAGGCAATTCCGTTTTCATAATCGAAAGGTCCCGGCATTGCAATTCCTATGAGAAGATCTTCTCTTTTCAAATCATGGGAAGCTTTTTCTATCGCAGCAACCCACGCAGAAAAAATTGTTTCTTTTTTTTCATAAGAATCCACATGTTCCCTTACATAGGTTGAAGAAATGATTTCACGTTTTTCAGGATCTACCTGAGCCAATGTAATATGGGAGCCTCCAATATCTATCCCCAGTATGTTTTGCATTATTTTCTAATTTATTTACTCACTATTCTCAGACTGAAAACAAACAGACAAGAAAAAACCTGCCTGCCGGTCTCAAATCTCAAAATTAATTCTACTTATATATTCCGGCAAACCACAGGTTTACTCCACAATAATCTTTCCTGATGACAATAGATGTCTGTCTGCTGAAATAATTTTATAAATATAGGCACCACGGGATAAATCCTGGGTATTCACTCTATTAATATTTTTATTAATTTGCTGTTTTTTCAACAATTTTCCGGAAATATCATACAAAGATATTTCACTTGCTGAATTATTTTCAATTTTAAAGTGAATATCACTTCCTTTTTTAACAGGGTTAGGATAAACACTGCTTTCTTTCCCGCTGGCAAGTCCTTTTAAGTCTTCTACAGATAAAGAAGCATTGCAGGCTACATCTGTGCTCCAGTTGGAGTCTGACATATTCGTCAATGTTGCAAAATGGGTGTTCGCCGTTGCATCCAGAGCCCCGTTTCCACTTCCTTCATCCATTTTCCAATTGGCTTCCAATGCTGTGGAGGTAGGTGCAACGTTACATTTATTATCTGTGATCTCCTGTGCTGTTAATGCTCTTTTCCAAACCCTGAATTCATCCAGGTTTCCGTTCAGTGTACGGGAATTATCATAGTTTCTTCCCAGGTACAAAATACCGTTCGCGGTAAAGTTTCCGGTTGTAGGCACGCTAGCATCCAGATTTCCATTGATATACATTTTCATGGAAGATCCGTCATAAGTAGCTGCCACATGATACCATGTATTGGTATTAAATGTTGAATTACTGTTCAGTTTCACCTGTGAAGACCCGAAACTCAATATAAACTGCAGCTTATTGTTGGCAAGGTTTCCATCTCCAAATCGCAATATCGCAGAATTATTATCTCCTACTTCAATTCCCACTACGGAAGTGATGTATGGGAATCCTGTTTTGAAGGCATTCACTTTTACCCAACCTTCAAATGTCATTGCATTTCCGCTTAAATTAAATTGACCGGCATTAAGATAATTGGTACTTCCGTTAAAGGACAGCGATCTTGAACCGGGGCTGGTTACCGGGGCAAAGCCACTGTTAAATGTATTTTCCGCGGAATAGGTGCTTACCGTTCCACCGTTGCATACCGATTGTACTTTCCATTGATACGCAGTGTTTGGTGAAAGATTCTGAAGGGTGTAGGTATTGGTGGAAACAGCCGGAACATCTGTCCAGTTTGTAGCTGTTGTTGTCTTATACTGTAAATTATAGGCAGGAGCACCTGTGGCCTCCCATGATAATTGAGTAGTTGTTCCCAGATTGCTTCCTGATACGAGACCGGCAGGTGTTGCACATCCGTTCCCTGAATTGAATCTCGGAGCAAAAAGATACGTACTCGTCAGTGTTGAAGAACAGTTGGATTGAATTCTCCAGTCGTAGTCTGTATTCAGGCTCAGATTACTGATCACAATATTACTTCCTGAATAATTGGTTCCTGCGCTTACCCAAGTTGTAGAATTGGCCGGCTTATAATCGATATTATATGTCTGGGAACCGTTGGAAGTCCAGTTTAACTTGGCAGAGGTTCCCGTTACATTTGTTACTTCGAGTCCTAATGGCGGATCACAAGCTACTCCCTGAGACCATGAGTATAGCTGACCGGTAAGTTGTGTATTTTCATTATAAAGAATATTGGATCCTGTACTCAGATAACTGGCAACATTGGTTCCTCCCAGATCATACCACATAAATACTCCATACCCGTCGTTTTTGGTGTTGGTAGCCAATGTGGTAAGGGTAGCCGTAGAAGTAGACTGAGGGTTTGTGTTCTGAATCCAGGTTGCTGCAGGAGAAAGTTTAGATTTAGTAAGTGGCGGTACATTAGGAGCGCTGTAAGTTCCGTAATATGGATTCCAGCTGTAGTCTATATAATTTCCTGCTGCATCTCCGTTATAGCTCTGTCTGCTTGTTGCAGGTCCTAAATAATAGAAAGTGATCAGTTTATCAGGCATAGCTGCCTTCAATTCCTGTAAAAGCATGACGAAAGAACTGCTGTTTGGCTGTCCGGTTCCGTTATTTCCATATCCTGCATATTCATCATCGAGATCTACTCCATCCAAACCGTAGGTATATACCGTATTGGCTATCTGTAAAGCAAAATCCTTGGCCGCTTCCCTGTTGGGAAAATTGGAAATACCTGCTCCCTGATGATTTCCCAGAATATCCAGTAATACTTTAATTCCTTTCTGTTGTAAAGGTTTTACATAAGTATTCACATCGTTTAGTACTTTGGTAACATTGTTATTGCTCGAGATGTAAGCTCTGCTTTTGGAAACATCATAGTTGATATTCGCTGCAAAGATAATGGCAACGTCAAATAGCTGCTTATTGCTGTTTTGCAAAGTATAGGAACCTGCATTCAGCATGTTATTATTATTAACCTCCACATAACATATCCCTACGGGATTATTAAGCTGCTGCGCCTTAAGCACGGTAGCTGTCTGAACCCCCAGTAATGCCAGGGCGGAAAGAATAGATGTTTTTTTCATAGTATACTTTTTAGTTTTGATAAAATCATTGGGCCGAAGCCCAATGATGGAATTTGTTTATTTGATGATTAATTTTTCAGTCTGTTTTACACTTCCGTTTTGAGATTCAAACTGAAGGATATAATTTCCTGCAGGAAGCTTTTGCAGATTGTATTCATGATTTCCACTCTTTAAAACCTGAGTATCAACCAAACTTCCGGTAAAGTTGTATACTTTCAGTTGCCCTCCGTTGTAATCTTCAGGGGTAGAAATACTAAGCTGGGAAGATCTGCCTAAAGGATTCGGGTACAGTTTCAGCTGTTTGTTCAATCCTGTTTGTTCAGAACCGATGATCTTTTGGCCTACTGTATTTTTTGAAGTTCTTGCTGCGGAAGTAGTACATGGTACATCTGCTGCCCAGATAGAAGCATCAGCTCCTGATAAGGTCAATGTCACTTCGTTTCCTGAAGTATCCTGGACAGATGAACTGCTGCCTTCATTAAATTTCCAATAAGCTGCAAGCGATGTTGCCGGTAAACTCACATTACACATATTCTGGCTGATTTCCGTCTGGCTTAATGCCCGTTTCCAAACACGCACCTCATCAATTTTTCCGTTAAAATTCCTTGAGGTTTCATATAGATATCCAACGTTGAACGATCCGTTTGAGCTCACACTTCCCGTCTGAGCTTTGCTGGCGTCAAGTGTTCCGTTGATATAAAGTTTCATCGTTGTTCCGTCATAAGTCGCAGCAACATGATACCAGGTATTGGCATTTAATGCTGTATTGGAGGCCAATTTTTGTTGTACATTATTAATACTGAGTACAAATTGCAGTTTGTTATTGGCCAAGCTGGCATCTCCCAAACGTAAAAATGCAGAATTGGCATCCCCTGCTTCTGTTCCCATAATGGCTGAAATATAAGGGAATCCTGATTTGAAAGAAGCGGGTTTTATCCATCCTTCAAAAGACAATGCCGAACCGCTTAGACTGATATTTCCCGCTGATCCTGATTTGCTGGTCCCGTCAAGGCTGACTGCATATGAACCGGTAGGGGTGGTTGTTCCGCCTCCGCTATTAAATCTTGGAGCAAACATATAGGTACTTTTGACACTACAGTTTGTTCTGATTCTCCAGTCATATTCTGTATTTGCTGTTAATCCTGAAACCGTAACGGAAGTTCCGCTAACAGCAGTTGCTACACTTGTCCATGTAGTAGATGAAGCTGCTTTATAATCAATATCATAGGTGCTTGTTCCTACGGCAGTCCAGTTTAATTTTGCACTTGTTCCTGTAAGATTGCTTGTAGATAAACCGATAGGTGCATCACAATTGGTTCCCGCTGTCCATGATTGCAACGGAGTACTTAAAACGGTTTGTTCTCCATATAAAGTTTGAGTTCCTGCAGACAGTTGTGATACCTGATTGGTCCCTTTCAGATCATACCAAAGATATAAGCCATATCCTCCTGTTTTGGTCTGACTGGCAAGACTGGTCGTCGTTGAGTTAGAAGTATTTCCTAACCAAACTGCTGCCGGAGAAATCTGAGCTTTCGTCAACGGAGGGACATTAGGTGCGGAAAATGATCCGTAGTTGGCATTCCAGCTGTAGTTGACATTGTCTCCTACCCTGCTTCCGTTCCAGGAAAGTCTTGAAGCAGCGGGGCCATAGTAATAAAAGGTAATAAGTTTATTAGGCAACAGCGCTCTCAACTCCTGAACGAGCATTACAAAAGAGCTGTCATTTGGCTGTCCGGTTCCGTTATTTCCATATTCCGAGTATTCATCATCGAAATCAATTCCATCCAATCCATAGGTATTGACGGTATTGGCTAATTGTAATGCAAAATCTTTGGCTGCCTCACGGGTTGGAAAATTACAGATTCCTGCTCCCTGATGGTTTCCTAAGATTGTTAATACCACTTTCATTCCTTTTTGCTGGAGGGGTTTGATGTAGGTATCTGCGTTAGTCAGTACTTTGGTGACATTGTTATTGCTGTACAGATAAGCCCTGCCACGGCTGGTGTCATAATTAATATTCGCTGCAAAAATATTGACGACATTAAAGAGGTAACTGTTTGAGGTTTGTAACTTGTACGCCCCTGCGTTGAGAAGATTGTTGTTATTTACTTCTACGTAGCAGATTCCCATAGGGCTAAGCTGCTGTGCGTAAAGCACAGATTCCACGTGAATGATCAATAGGATCAATGCAATAAAGGCTTTTTTCATACAATTTTTTTTAAGTTATCTGATTTGTTTTATCTAGTCGTTTCTCTTTGTGAAAAAGGGGAAAGACGGATTAGTTAAGCAATGAGAGTCCTACAAGGCCTTTCTGAGCAAAAAGCCTTGTAACACAATTCAACTAAAAAACGGGAATAAAGGGATGCTGTTACCTACTGCAAAATACCTAACCTAAGCCAGTAAATCCGGGTTCTCGTTAAAGGTTTTCCATAAAAGTTCACCAAATAATGTATTTGACCAGGCAAACCATTCTCTGGTGAATTTCTTGTCATTGTCTTTGTGGAAGGATTCATGCATAAATCCTGTTCCTCCATGAGTTTTCTGTAAGGTGTTTATACACCATCTGATCTCACTTTTATCTTTTGAAGTGAGTGCTTTCATAATAATACTCATCGGCCAGATCATATCCAGTCCGATGTGCGGCCCCCCGATTCCTTCCGCCAGCTTACCTTTGAAAAAGAACGGGTTATTTTCTGACCATACAAATTTTCTGGTGTTTACATAGACAGGATCGTCAGATTTCACGGCCCCCAGATAAGGCAAACCTAGCAAGCTTGGGCAATTTGCATCATCCATCAGGTTATAACTTCCAAAGCCATTAACTTCAAAAGCATATATTTTTCCATATTCCGGGTGATCGTAAACGCCATATTTCTTAATGGCAGCATCTACCTCATCAGCAAGGCTGTTCAGTTGCTGGGCTAAAGCTTTTTCATTTTTAATCTGAGAAACCATTTCTGCCGCCTGACGTAAGCTTACGACTGCAAATAAATTTGACGGAATTAAAAATCCATAAATCGTAGCATCATCGCTTGGACGGAACATCGAGCTGATCAAACCAACAGGTTTCGTCGGATATCCGTAACCTCCCATAGGAACACCATCTGTAGCCCATGATGTGGTACGTTCAAATTTGTAAGGACCTAAGTCTTTTTTCCTTTGCTGTTCTGTAAATGTCTGTAAAGTAAGTTTGATCCCCTGCAACCAGTTGGCATCAAAGGGTTTTGTATCTCCCGTCTCTTTCCAGAAGTGGTATGCTAAACGGATAGGATAGCATAATGAATCGATTTCCCATTTTCTTTCATGGATCCCCGGTTTCATATCGGTATGATCATATTCTTTCCACTTGCTGATCTTCTGGTCGTCATTGTAAAAAGCATTGGCATACGGATCCTTCAGAATGAAAGTGGTCTGTTTGTGAATCACCCCCGAAATTAGCTTGTGAAGCTTTTCATCTTTCTTTGAGAACTGAAGGTAAGGAAATACCTGTGCAGAGCTGTCACGAAGCCACATGGCATCAATATCTCCTGTAATCACATAGGTATCAGGGTTTCCATTGGCTTCACTATAAAAAACGGTAGTATCTAAAGTATTCGGAAAGCAGTTTTCAAACAGCCATGATAATTCTTTATTTTTAACTTTCTTTTTGAAAGCGGCAATCGCATTTTCTACGGATTCACTGGTAAAATGTCTTTTGTCTTTCGGAACACGGACAACCGGAAAATCGTCTATGATCAGATTCTTTGCAAAAACATTTTGGGTAAACAGCAATCCGGCTCCTGCCAATGCACTTGTTTTAATAAAATTTCTCCTTTCCATTGATACTATTATTTCGTTTTTATTTTTATTCTTTTATTTTACAGGCTTACTTCCCATTACAAATCTCAGTTCCCCGCCATTCATAATATCGCTGTGGTTCAGTTCCCAGCTTTTGTATTCTTTTCCGTTCAGGAACATTTTCTGAACATAGATATTCTTGTCAGAAATTTTATCGGCAATCACGGTAAATGTTTTTCCGTTTTCCAGCTTCAGGGATGCTTTAGGGAACTGGGGAGCTCCAATGGCATATACAGGTTTTCCCGGGGTTACAGGATAAAATCCTAAGGAAGAGAAAATATACCATGCTGACATTTGTCCGCAATCTTCATTATTTACAATCCCATCAGGTTTTGCAGCGTACATATTATCACGGATGTACTTCACCATTTTCTGGGTTTTGTAAGGACTTCCGGCGTAGTTGTACAAATAAGGTACATGATGTCCCGGCTCATCTCCGAATCCTAAAGATCCGATGAATCCTGAGATATCAACATGCTGTTCCCCTTCCATGTTCAGTTTTTCTGTAAAGGTTTTATCCAGTTTTTCTTCAAATCCTTTTTTACCGCCATACAGATTCATCATTTCATCAATCTGATGCGGAACAAAAAAGTCATACGCCCAGATATTCCCGGAAACCCAGTGAGGCTGTAATTTTTTCCAGTCATTCAATGTAAAATCAGGGATAAATTTCCCGTCTTTTTGTCTTGGCCAGAAATGATTATTTTCTTTGTTGAATGTATTCAGGAAGTTCATTGAACGTTTTCTGTATACATCCGCTTCATCTTTTTTACCCAGTTTTTCTGCCAGCTGCAGGATACACCAGTCGTCATATGCATATTCTAATGTTGCAGAGACGGAAGCTCCGTTTTCAGAAGGGGTATAGCCTAATTTGATATAATCATTTAAACCTCCGCCCCCATCGCTACTGCTCATTTTGTCAGTTAAAGAAGCATCTTTCATCGCGGCAAATGCTTTTTCAGCATCAATTCCCGGCACTCCTTTTGAAATGGCATCCCAGATTACGGATACACTGTGATATCCCAACATACAGAAGTTATCGTAGCCACAAAGTTCCCAGATCGGCATATGGTCTTTACGATCTGTATATCTGCTGATTAAAGAATTGGCAAATTCCTTGGTATGCTTCTGATCCATGATGGTCAATAGCGGATGTGTTGCCCTAAACCCGTCCCAGTAAGAATAGGTACTGTAATTGGTAAACCACTTGGTGTTCATATTTTCCTGAGCAGCCACGTAGTCTCCGTTGGCATCCATATATAAATTAGGTGCAATGAATGTATGGTAAACTCCGGTGTAGAAAATTTTTCTCTGACTGTCTGTACCTCCTGTCACCTGAAATCTTCCGATAAGGTCTCTCCAGGTACTCTGTGCGGTCTCTTTAGCCTGAGCGAAATTGACATTCTTAGCTTCGGTGTCAAAGTTTTCCTGAGCATTTTCCGTGCTTACAGGAGATAAAGACACTTTTACTTCGATGCTTTCATTGTTCTCTGTAGCAAATCTTACAAAAGCTTTCGCATCTTTGGCAAGAGCAATCTTTTCATTGTTTTTTATTTTCCCTTCAGCATAGACTCCGTAAGATTTGAAAGGTTTTGAAAATTCCATCACAAAATAGGCAAATCGTTTTCCGCCCCATCCGTTGCTGTAGCAATAGCCTTTAATCTTATTATTCCCTTCTACGCTTACCAGAGTGTGGTAGATATTTCCAAAGATTTTATTGGTAGGGTCGATAATGATATTCGCTTCTTCAGTTTTTGGAAATGTATATTTATGAAAACCTACTCTTGGAGAGGCCGTCAGTTCTGCTTTAATTCCATAACTGTCGAGCATTACGGAATAATACCCCGGCGAAGCGGTTTCTTTTTCATGACTGAATGTTGAACGGTATCCCGTGTCAGGATTGGCTTCTGTACCCGGAACCATCTTCACCTGGCCTACAGTAGGCATTACCAGAATATCTCCGAGATCTGCCCAACCGGTTCCGCTCAGGTGATTGTGACTGAATCCCATGATCGTCTTGCTGCTGTAATGATACCCGGAACACCAGTCCCAGTCACCACTTTTGGTATTCTGATCCGGACTCAGCTGAATCATTCCGAAAGGCGTGGTAGCCCCCGGAAATGTGTGTCCATGCCCGCCGGTTCCAATAAACGGGTCTACCCAGGATAACACATCATTTTTATTTTGCTGGGCGTTGGTCATCGAAACCAGGGCCGTAAAAAAACAGATAAGCAATTCTTTCTTCATGATCAAAGGTATCAGGATTTAATTTAAAAGTTGGTTTAAAAATAGGAAAACCATTACAAAAATCCCAATAATAAAGGGAATTAAGCTAATTTCCATATTTAAAAACTTCATATTCTTTAGATTGAGTTCTTTTTCATGAAATCAATAATTTCTGAAATATATCCGAATGCAATAGCCACTACCGTATCGGCAGCACCATAGTACACCGTTACTTTATCACCTTCTGTCAGTGCTGCACAAGGGAAAACAACATTCGGAACATCTCCCGTAAGTTCATACAATTCTGCCGGAGCCAATAGATAAGGCTTGGTTCTGTATAATACTTTCGTAGGATCTTCAAGATCAAGCAACGCTGCCCCCATTGAATATCTGAATCCTCTGCAGGTATTGATTACGCCATGGTAAAATAACAGCCATCCTTCTTCTGTTTTAATAGGAACCGGCCCGCCCCCAATTTTTGTACATTGCCATGCGCTGTCTTCAAATGGGGTGACTTTCATTACGCAACGATGCTCTCCCCAGTATTTCATATCAGGGCTGTAGCTGATGTAGATATCTCCGAAAGGGGTATGGCCGTTATCACTCGGACGGCTCAGCATTGCATATTTACCGTTGATCTTTTCCGGGAAAAGCACCCCGTTTCTGTTGAAAGGTAAAAAGGCATTTTCGCACTGGAAAAATTCTTTAAAATCAAAGGTATATCCAATTCCAATCGTAGGCCCGTTGTATCCGTTACACCAGGTGATCCAGTAACGGTCTTCGATAAAGGTCACCCGCGGATCATATTTATAATCAGATTCGATCATGTCTGTATTTCCGGCCTTCATTTCAATAGGATCATGATTGATATCCCAATGGATTCCGTCTTTACTGAAACCTGCAAAAATATTCATCTGAACCGCTTTGTTGTCACAACGGAACACTCCTGCAAATCCTTCTTCAAAAGGGATCACCGCACTGTTGAATATACTGTTGGAAGTAGGTATTGCATATCTGTTAATGATCGGGTTTTCGGAAAACCTCCACATGATATCATTGCTACCTTCCGGGCGATCCTGCCATGGGATCATTACTGATTGAGCTGTCATAAAGTATTTTTACTTTTTTATTTTAATTGTTTACTAATTGATTGTGTTATTTTAAACCTAACATGTTTTGAAAGCCTGTGAGGTTTAGTGTAGGCTACCTACGTTCTTCTTTATTTTCTGTATAAGGGAATGGAACAAACAGGGTAACCAAAAATGCAGGAATCGTAGCGATTAAAACCCAGATAAAAAAGATTTTGTATCCTACCCAGTCGCTGATCATCCCGCTGAACATTCCCGGAATCATCACTCCGAGATTCATAATACCGGTTGCAAATGCATAGTGGGCTGTTTTATGTTTTCCGGGTGCAATCTGCTGCATCATGTACAACATCAGACCTACGAAACCAAAGCCGTACCCGAAATATTCTACCACGACGGCTACCGCCACAGGCATAAGATCTGCCGGTTGATAATGCGCCAATAAGGCATACACCACAAACGGAATATTGAAAGCACAACACAGCCATATCAACGATTTTTTTGAGTCCGCGGGCAGAAATAAAATAGCCCGCTAATACAGATCCCAGAATAAATGCCGCTGAGCCGTACGTCCCGTAAATCAATCCGATATCTGATGTAGATAATCCTAATCCACCTGAAGACCTCGGCGCTTTAAAAAACAACGGGGCAATTTTGATGGCAAAACCTTCTGCAAAACGGTATAAAATGATGAACAGGATACACCACAAGATTTTAGGTTTTGTAAAAAATGAAGTGATAACTTCCAGAAGTTCCTTTCGGATATTTCCGGCTGTTTTCAATACTTTTTGTTCTTCATTATTTTCTTTCGGTAAAATCCATGAATGATACATCGCTAAAGCAAAAAATACTACTGCATAAATTGCCATGATGATCATCCATGCGTGAGTAACTCCTTTTGTTTTTTCAAGCACTCCTGCAAAATAGACCAGTGCTCCACTGCTGATAATCTTTGCCAGGTTGTAAAATGCGCCCTGCCAGCCGATATATTTTGCCTGTTCCTTATTGGTAAGAAAACTGATGTACGTTCCATCGGCAACAATATCATGAGTGGCTCCACAAAAAGCAATGACGGCAAAAAGAGCAATGCTATACTTAAAAAATCCCGGTAAAGGAAGGCTCAAGGCGACCAGAGCGAATAAAATCCCTATGGCAAACTGAGTAAAAACAACGAAAAATTTCTTGGTTTTGTAAATCTCCAGGAAGGGGCTCCAAAGCGGCTTCAATGTCCATGACAACATAATAAGTGCCGTCCAGAATGTAATCTGAGAATCTGAAATTCCCATATCCTTGTACATAATTCCGGAAACGGCATTGATGGTTACAAAGGGCATTCCCATTGCAAAATACAACGTCGATATCCAAAGGATTGGGTTTACCAGACGGTTTCCTGAGTTGTTTTTTCCCATATTGAAATTAAAAAATATTAAAAAGTTTCCAAAATGTTATTCCGGACTTAATGAAAGAGAGTGAAAAATTTAGAATGACACATCATCATTTCCACCTGAAAGAGTCTAAAACCCACGAACATTTTTAGTTTTTTATATTTTTATTGATTTTTAATTAACTTAATTGAGCTATGCTTTACATTCTCACCTTCTTAAGGATTCATAATCTTGATGAGATCTTTTGTCACTTTAAAATTAGGGGCCAGCAGTGTATTATCCGTTGAAGAACTCAATGGTGCATCTCTGTCAATAGCATATGAAAACAGGCCTCCTTTCTTACCACCAGCTGGTTGCCAACGGGCATAATCATAGGCCCGGCCGGTACCATTCTGAGGATATGTTATATCATTCCAGTAATTACCGGGGTAACCATTCTCTTCATAAAATGAAAAGCCCGGTAAAAATTGTTTCATACTGATATAGGGTGCATATAGTCCAGACACAAGAGTGAGATTAGAAGTATTTCTTCCATAAGCCTGCAAGAATACATAATTATAGCAGGAAGCTGTCTGGGTAAAAAATGATGTGGGATTCTGATTGGTATCATATACAAATGTTTTCCCGGTTCCCGACTTCGGACCGAAATATTTTGATAATGCTTTGCTTGCAGCAACAAATTTTGTTAGTGTAGCTCCACTCGGGTTGCTTTCTATATCAATGTCAATACCATCCAGGTTATACTCTCCCACCCATTTATCATAAATACTTTTTGCCCACACCGAGTAATTATTCTGACCACCGCTAGAGGTTGCGCTGCTTAAATTCCCTAAGGTTATAATAACTTTAGTCCCCCGCTTATGAAGGTAAGGAACATATTTATTTTTAAGAGTACTCCAGTACGGATTATCCGGTGGGGTATCATAAGGAAAAACCATTACCACATCGAGACTGTCCGGCAGCCATTTCATCGTTGGAAGGTTACCGTTTGCTGTGGCGCTGTCTCTCCATGTACGGTAATAACCTACTGAGAGCTCATGATCACTGTTTTTATAAGCAATAAGGTTACTAAAATCCTGATTGGAAATTTTCGATGCTGAGTTTTCAGCATTAACATTCTTTGACACAGTTAACTCTTGATCATTCCCTCTACATCCATTAACTAGCATTACAACCAAAAACAGGTATAATGCAAAAGAAAAATAAGTTGTTTTCATCATAATATTATTTTTGTAATTTGTTAAAATAAATCCGTTAAAAATATATAATTGTTTTTTCCGTATTAAAATAATATTCGAAGGAAAAGAGGACATCTCAAAGTGATCACGACATAAAACGAAACTATAATAGGGAGATTTCTCTCCTGTCGGAACTTTAGTATTGAGATGCCTCTGTATTACATGTTTTTGCCTTTTTATAATTTTTTATCCCACCAAAGTTTTGTTCCTCCGTTATCCGGTCCATTTAACATTTGAGACGCTTGCTGATAATTATATAATGAAGTTTTGGTATCATTAGTAAAAGGAATTCTTCGGATCATCTGATCAGTACTGATCAGTCCTCCGCTATCATTTTGTCTGATTTTGAATAGGATAGGATATCCGGTTCTTCTTTGTTCGGCCCATGCTTCAGGTCCGTTCGGATATAATGACAGCCATTTTTGAGTAATGATTCTTTCGAGTTTTCTTTCTGTTGAATCAGCATTATTCCATGCAATGGTAATGGTACTTAGCTGAGCATCTCCAGCGTTAATATTATTGGCTGGATTTTTAGGGTCAACATAAGGTGCCTCAGTAGCAGTTGTATTGGTAAGGTAGTTTGCTACGTCAGCCGTTTTACCCCATTCCCCAAAAGATTGTTTTACCCCACTTTCATAGTTAGTTTGGGCATCCCCTGCACCGGCATATCCTCTTAACGCTGCTTCGGCTTTCAGAAACCACCCTTCTGCTGCGGTAAATAATTTCATTTTACCATTAGTTCCGGAAAAATAATCTCCATTCGCTGATTTGGCCTGTGGTTGAGAGAAACCTCCGTATGTTGTTTTTCCATTTAATAAGTCTATTCCCTGGCGAACTCCGATATATTTCCCCAGAACCTGACTGTCTGTAGCAGGAATTGCATAAGCAGATAGTCTCGGATCGTTATATCCGTTCATATAGGCCATTAAAGGAGCTCCTATCAAGCAATCTCCCCAAGAATAGATGATAAAGCTCAGTTCAGATTGTCCTACACTGATCAATGCATTATCTGCGTTATCAGTAATAAGTCCTGCAGATGATGCGAGGGCTTCTTCTGCATACTGCTTTGATTTTGCAGGATCTGCATAGCTCATTCTCATGGCTAACCTCAACTTAAGAGAGTTAGCAAATTTTGCCCATTGTCCGATATTACCGCCGAACACCAAATCAGCCTTTGTTAATGCAGACTTATCACCTTCATTTCCAGTAACGGGCATATTCTGCACCTTTTGTAGATTGACAATAGCCGCATCAAGATCTTTGATGAAAAAATTGTAAGCATCCTGTTGAGAGTCAAAATCAGTTGTTCCATTAGGATTTGGAGTTTCATATTTGCTGTACACAACCGGACCATGACTGTCTGATACTCGGGAAGCAGTAAATATTTTTATAATCTTTTTAACAGCGAATGTAGCGGTAAAGTCTGTATCAGGATAGATCGTTTTTGCGGCATCATCAATGATAATAGAATAATTAAAAATATCCTGCTGTCTGGCAATAATCCTGTTGTTCCAGCCATCCATCATAAAATATGACATATTATTCTTGCCACCATTAAACGGGGTTGCAGTACTGAACATGCCACTGAACATATCGGCGCTTAAATTAGGATACAACTGATAATCAGACTGCAATCCTCTTTGCATAGATTTCATAGGATTTACTACCGCCGCATAATCTGAATAAAAGTTTTCAGGATTACCTAATTTTTCTTTGTTAATATCTTCAAGATCACCGCATCCTGAAGCAGAAAACAATGCTACTGCCCCGAACACTAATGTTTTAATATGGTTGAATTTCATTTTCTTTAAATTAGAAGTTAGTCTTTAACGATAGTCCTATAGATCGGGTAATTGGAAGTCCGAATGAATCAACACCCACCCCTCCCGGTGTATTTCCGGATACCTGTTCCGGATCAAACGGTGCTTTTTTATAGAAGAAGAAAAGGTTTGTTCCTACCAGACTTACCGTGGCATTCTTCATATATTTTGCATTAATATCAAAGGTATATGAGATGGATGCCTGACGAAGGCGAACGGTTGTTGCACTATACATATAGGCTTCATCAATTCCTGTCCCGATACCTCCGGCACCTCCTGTTCTTTTGTAATAGGTTTTCGCATCCGTTAACCCTGTATACGCTTGTCCTGCCAAAGGAGTTCCAGGAGCATATACTGCATTGGGTATTGACACTCCACCGGCATTTCTTGCATCAGCTGTTCTTTGACTTACCCCATACAAATCATTGGCTTTTTCTGTCAGGGATAACACCTGACCTCCGAATTTACCATCAACAAGGAAAGAGATACCTAGTTTACCGATATTGAACGAGTTTCCAAAACCAAGAATAAATTTAGGGTTAGGGTTACCCAAATATCCGGGAACACCTGTTGTTCCTAATGGAGCACCATTTTGATCTACCAAAATACGTCCCTGATCATCCCTTTGGAATTTCACTCCGTAAAGGTCTCCGAAAGATCCTCCTAATCTCATTTTTGTAAATTCACCTCCTCCCGTTAAAGAGAAAAGCTGGTCTTGCGGAATGCTCAATCTCGTCGGGAATAACTCTACAATTGTATTTTTATTCGCTGAAGCATTCACTGTAGCCGTCCAGCCGAATTTTTCATTGTCAAATATTTTGTATGATAACGAAGATTCAAACCCTGTATTGCGTATTTTACCGGCATTAATGAAGTATGAGCCTGTCGGAAGCCCTCCCAGGTTGGAAGAAATGGTTGTTTCTAACAACTGATTGGTTGCATTGGAATTGTAATAGGTAAAATCAAAACTTAGTTTGTTTTTGAACATTCTTAATTCAGTACCGACTTCAAAGGTTTTATTAAGCTCAGGTTTTGGAAATAACTCCTTATAATTAGGATCTGTAACAAATGAGCTCTTTGGATATATAATCGTTCCTGCATCTACTCCATATGAATAGGCTTTATAATATTCAACCATCGCATTGGAGGTATTTGCAGAAAGTCCTAGCCCAACACTTGCGTAAGATCCTCTTACTTTCCAGAAATTAATAGCTTCAGGAAGTTTGAATACTGAAGATAATATAGCATTTACCCCAACCGATTCGTAATCAAAGCCACTTGTTCCAGTTAAAGACAAAGTAGAATCCCAGTCATTTCTGAAGGTCATATCTACGTAGAACATGTTTTTATATCCAACAGACGCACTGGCAAAAACTGAACGCACTTGTTTTTTGACGTTCCAATATTGATTATGGTAGCCATCTCCGGGACTTCTATCTACATTCCACTGCAGATTGTTTAAGGTAAACAAATTAGGATACGCTAAATAAGCATTGTCTATTTCCGTTACCTTGTTGTTGGTAGAATTCACACTTCCTCCTACTGTAAAATCCAGAGAGATTGATTCACTTAACTTCGGGCTACCGATTAACAAAACATCACCATAAGTAGAGGAATTTTCATATACATTTTTAAGAATTCTTCCATTTTCTCCTCCTGCCAATAAACTTGGTGCGGAAAACGCAGAAATATCACGTTGACTATCGGAAGAACTCCAGCTGTAGTTTCCTCGTACTCTCGCAGTTAACCATGGATTAATCTCATAAGATAACGTAATGGCACTATATGCATTTTTATTTTTAACCGTCACGGCATTTCTGTTCAATATCCAATATGGATTCTGGGTTTCCGGATTTCCTTTGAACGTTCCGTCCGGTTTTATCTCCCACCAGCTTTGAGCAGGTAACAATCTTTTTTTATTGATAAAAGAATACTGATCACCACTATATTGATCAAAATCTACTCCTCGCGGCAACCAGTATAAACTTGCCAATGGAGAGAAAGAAGCTCCAGGAGTTTGTCTGTTTTTACTATCCTGTATGGAACCTATAAAATTGGCATCTAATGTCAGTTTATCATCCAGAAACTTACTTGAATTTCTAAAGGAGATGTTGTACTGGTCAAAATAAGACATTGGCACAACACCTTTGTTAGTTGTATTTCCAATAGAAAAATAGTTGGTTGATTTTTCATTTCCGGACTGGAAAGAAAGACTGTTTACCCAGGTTGTTCCCGTTTGCAGAAAATCTTTAAGATAATCTTTCGAAGCCCCCTTAGCTCCCCAGCTTTCAATATTATCTCCCGGGTTCTGGTTAGGCACAGAAGGATCATAAGACAGATAGCTATGTTGCAGTTTTGGAAGACTGTATGCACGATCTACAGTTAAGCTGGTGCTATAGGAAATAGAGCTCTTGCCTATTTTCCCTTTTCTTGTAGTAATCAATATCGCTCCGTTTCCTCCTGCAGAGCCATATAATGCAGATGCGGATGCGCCTTTTAAGAAATTGATACTCTCAATATCATCAGGATTGATGGAACTTAGCACATCTCCCGGATCAGGCATATTCGCATACTGGCTGATATTCGCAGATTTTCCTGTCTGATTGATAATAGGTATACCATCAATCACATAGAGCGGCTGGCTGTTGGAGACGGATTTATTCCCCCTCATAATCACCCTTACAGAACTTCCTACACCGTTCGTTCTATTGATTTGCACATTGGAAACTTTCCCGTTGATAGAATTTAAAAGATTGGGAGTTTTCACTTCAGTAAGTTCGTCTCCGCCAATCTGCTGACTGGAGTAAGTCAGGGATCTGGCCTGTCTTTTTATCCCCAAAGAAGTGACAACGACCTCCTGAATATCGGTTGTCTTCGTGGTGTCGGCCGTTTTTCTTTCCTGAGCATTCGAATAAAAGGAAAGAACTAATAGAACCGGTATAACTGCTTTTCTCATAAGGCTTAGATTAGTTAGATTTAATTGAGAATCAAGGAGATTACTTTAGGATTCAATACAGAAAAATTATTATTTTTTTGGCAAAATTTTACCATTTATGTATTAAATTATTTAAAGTTTTGTTAAGATTTGATTCACATTAACAAATCTAAATTTTGTTACCAGTCCCATATAATACTATTTTGTCATAAAACGATATTATTCTTTCATATAATTAAAAAACACAGTCACAATAATGTGATTTACAACAACATACATCTTTCAAAACATCCCTTTTAAAGAGGAATTATTTCACTTTTTATGATAAAAAAAGATCCGATATTGAAACCAGATCTTAGATGATATTATTTTTTTACCTTATTTATTATTCAATCTTCTTCACTCCTTTAAATTGCTCCCGGAATTCCGTAGGTGTCGTTTTTTTAATGGATTTAAAGACTTTATTAAAATTCGCAATATTATTAAACCCGGCCTCAAAGGCTATTTCAAAGACCGTAAGGTTTTTTTCCATAAGCCATCGGGCCGCATAGCTTATTCTGACTTCGTTCAGGTAATTGACAAATGTTTTCCCAATTCTTTTTTTAATAAACCTGTTGAAGGTCACATTACTCATATTCACCAAAGAAGCCACATCATCAAGCGTTATTTTGTTCTCAAAATTCTTATGTACAAAATCATGAACAATCTTCATTTTATCATGGTCCCCAAATGTTTCAAGCTCAATACTGTAGGATGACAAAAGGGTCTTATCTTCTGCCACAGCCAATTCATTGAGGATCTTCATAATTTCGATAAACGACTCAAAACTGTTCATTTTCGAGAGATTAAGAAAGGAATTCTTTAATTTTTCTGCTGTTTCCACTGAAAATAATATTCCGCGGATCGATTCTTTCATAAGGTTATTGATTGGTTTCAGGATGTTTTTCTGCATCAGTGACTGGTTGAAAAAATCCTGATTAAACTGCACCGTAATCTCATGAGTCTTCCTGTTTTTACACCGGTAATTGGCCCAACAATGTGGCAGATTGGGACCAACAAGTACCAATTCTATATTACCGATTTCTCCGGTATGATCTCCCACCATTCTGCGATAGCCTTTTCCTTTGTAAATAAAATTAATCTCAATTTCGGGATGATAATGATAAGGGAAATCAAATGAGGCTTTGATCCTGTCAAATACAAGAAAACTGTCTTCGGGAGAAAGTGGAGTTATCTCCCTTAAAATATTTTCTAATTCACTCATACAGCTGTTTTGGACATCATTAAATTAAAACGGGCAACATACAAATCTCTGTAAATTTGATAAAATAATATCAATTGGGAGACATTTTTCAAAAAGAATATCCACTTTACTATTTCAGGATAGCAGGTTTCGATAATTTAATATCCTTAAAGGTAAGCTTTTTGTATCTTTAAAATCGGAATATAAAATTGACATTTTTTCCGGGTATATTTTAAACTCAGTATAAACCAAAACAAATATTATGAGACGTAACGCAACAGCCGTTTGGAACGGTACTATCAAAGAAGGTAAAGGACATTTAACGACGCAAAGTACCACTTTAAACCAAACTCAGTATTCTTTCAACAGTCGTTTCGCCGATGGAGTGGGAACCAATCCTGAAGAATTACTGGCAGCCGCCCATGCAGGATGTTTCACGATGAAACTGGATGCAGAGCTTTCGCAAGCCGGTTATAATCCTGAAGAATTAAAAACAACATCTGTCATTACCCTTGATCCGAATATTGGTAAAATCACAAAATCAGAACTTACTTTAACGGCAAAGGTTCCGGGAATTTCTGACGAAGAATTTAAAAAATTTGCTAAAATAGCAGAAGAAGGTTGTCCTGTAAGTGCAGCATTCAATTTTGAAATCACTTTGAATGCTACTTTGGAGCAATAGTAAATAAAATAAATCCGGGTCGTAAAACATTCGAATTTAATTTTTGACAAAAATATACCAATCGGTATATTTTTTGCGTATATTTGCAAAGAATTAATCAGTTAAATGTCTAAGGCAGAAAAAACAAAACAACTCATCATTGAGAAAACAGCTACCCTTTTTAATACGAAAGGGTATAATTCCACTTCGCTTTCAGATATTACCCATGCTACCGGCCTTACGAAAGGGAGTATTTACGGTAATTTTGAAAACAAGGACGAAGTAGCCATTGAAGTATATAAATACAATGCAGGATTACTGAGTAAAACGATGAGCCGTTCTTTTGGAGATGAGTTCCCTACCTCAGTAGAAAAACTGCACGCTTTTGTCAATTTTTACAGGAAAAACTGGCCAACTGTATTTTCAAACGGAGGCTGCCCTCTAATGAATGCGGCTACGGAAGCTGACGATTCTTTTCCCGCACTTAAAAAGCAGGTAAAAACATCCTTCGATGTATGGATGGCGAAGATCTCTGAAGTTATCATGCAGGGACAGCATACCGGTGAAATCTACAAAAAGGTAAATGCTAAAGAATATGCCTCTCTGTTTGTCATGCTTATTGAAGGAGGAATCTTGCTGTCAAAAACCATTGGAGACCAAAGTTATCTGAACCAGGCTTTGGATAAGGTCTCCCACATGATCGATTATGAATTAACTATCCTTCCATCATAAACTTCACGATATGGAAACAAAAAAGTGGCAATCGTCGGATACAACAGAATCCCTTTTGCCAGAATGGACACCGCCTATGCCGACCAGGGAAACCAGGATCTTCTTCTTGCCGCCCTTAACGGACTGATAGAGCGCTATCACCTGAAAGGCAAGCTTCTGGGAGAAGTGGCCGGAGGAGCTGTCATTAAACATATTTCGGAAAGTAACCTCATCAGGGAAACCGTCATGAATACTTCTCTGGATCCGGCAACGCCCGCCTGTGATCTTCAGCAGGCCTGTGATACAGGGATTGAAGCAGCAATTTACATCGGAAATAAAATTGCCCTGGGCCAGATAGAGAACGGTATCGCTTGTGGTGTGGAGGCTATGAGCAATATTCCTTTTGAATCTTCGTCAACGTTAAGGAAAGCTTTATTAAAAGCCAATAAAGAGAAATCAGCCTTTGGAAAGCTAAAACATCTGCTGAGCCCAGCACTTAAAGACTGGATGCCCATTCCATATAAAGGTCAGGAACCGAAAACAGGATTGGTAATGGGTGAACATACCGAAATTACCGCCAAATACTATACAATTTCCAGAGAGGAACAGGATGAGTTGGCTTTTAAAAGTCATCAAAATATGGCTAAAGCATATGATGAAGGATTTTTTGATGATATGATCACCTCAGCTTTTGGTCTTGATAAAGACAATAACCTCCGAAGAGATACCAGTTTAGAAAAACTTTCTCAGCTGAAACCTGCTTTTGATAAACAGAGCGGGACATTAACTGCCGGAAATTCTACACCTTTTACCGATGGAGCCTCGGCCGTTTTACTGGCCAGTGAAGAATGGGCAAAAGCGAATAACCTGCCGGTTCTTGCGTATATTACCTTCTCAGAAATTGCCGGAATCGAATATGTTGAAAACAAGCAGAATTTGCTACTGGCTCCTGTCTTTGCCGCAGAAAGAATGCTTAGAAAAGCAGGAATGAACCTTGAAGATTTTGACTATTATGAAATTCATGAAGCATTTGCCGCCCAGACTCTTGCTACTATAAAAATCTGGGAAAATGATGATCTGGCCAAGAAATTCGGGCTTGAAAAAGCATTAGGAAAAATCGACATAAACAAACTGAATGTAAAAGGAGGAAGTCTTGCAGCTGCACATCCGTTTGCCGCGACAGGAGGCAGAATTATAGCGACCCTTGCCAAATTACTCAATGAAAAAGGAAGCGGAAAAGGATTTATATCTATCTGCGCAGCCCGTGGACAAGGCGTCACCATGATCCTCGAGAAATAACATTATTACAGTAAAAGTCTTTCCGGCACGTATAATTCTGTTACTATGCTATAAATAATATCATTAAATATTTGTTTGCAACGTAATAAAAATGATAATATTGCAGTCGGAAAAACAAAATGGAGCATGCGCAGCTCTTGTCTGCTCATGAAAATCTAATCTATTTTTAATTAATACCTAAGTATGAAAAGAGTTGTCATTACAGGGTTAGGCGCATTGACGCCTATGGGAAATAATGTCGAAGATTTTTGGCAAAACAGCATTAACGGAGTCAGCGGAGCAGAATTAATAACTCATTTCGATTCAGAAAAGTTTAAAGTACGTTTTGCCTGTGAGGTTAAAGGCTTCGATCCAAAGGTTCACCTTACTCATAACGAAATAAAAAGAAGTGATCTTTTTTCACAATATGCCATGTATGCTTCAGCAGAAGCCATAAAAGATTCCGGTCTGGATCTCGAAAATATGGATCCTTTCGACACCGGAGTAATCTGGGGTACAGGACAGGGAGGAATGTGGACTTTCGAAAAAGAAGTGATGGATTTTGCACAGGGAGACGGAACACCGCGTTTCAACCCTTTTTTCGTTCCAAAATTCATTGCCAATATGGCTTCCGGTATGATTTCTATGAAATATGGACTTCAGGGAATCAACTATACAACGATTTCTGCTTGTGCTACAGGAAATACAGCTTTAATGGATGCCTTCAATTATATTCGTTTAGGAAAAGCAAAAGTAATCATCAGCGGTGGTTCTGAGGCAGCAATTACACCGGCTTCTATTGGAGGATTCTCTATTATGAAAGCAATGTCTACCAGAAATGATGATTTTAAAACGGCCAGCCGTCCTTATGACGCAGACAGAGACGGTTTCGTGATGGGTGAAGGAGCGGGAGCTTTGGTTCTTGAAGAATATGAGCACGCTATTGCAAGAGGAGCCACGATCTATGCTGAATTAGCAGGAGCTGCAATGACTGCCGATGCTTACCATATGACAGCACCTCATCCGGAAGGCATCGGAGCGATTAAAGCAATGCAACTGGCAGTAAAAGAAGCAGGCGCCAATATGGAAGATATCGATTATATCAATCCACATGCGACTTCTACGCCTCTCGGAGATTTAGTTGAGCTGAAGGCCATTAATCAAGCGTTTAAAGGAAGCAAAAACTTAGACATCAGTGCTACAAAGTCTATGACAGGGCATTTGCTGGGAGCTGCAGGAGCAATCGAAGCGATCCTTTCCATTAAAGCGATTCAGCAGGGCATTATTCCCCCAACCATCAACCTTCACAAGATTGATGAGAATATTCCTCAGGATATTAATATTGTCTTTGGCGAGGCAAAGGAAAAAGAAATCAATTTTGCTTTAAGTAATGCTTTTGGCTTCGGAGGGCACAATGCGACCGTGGTTTTTAAGAAATTCAGCTAATTTGAATTAAAATAATAATTGTAAATTCCTGTATGGCCATCATACAGGAATTTTTATTTACTCTATGCACAAATAATACGTGTTTTTTCCAGGTTGTCATTTTCTGATAAAAAACTTTAATAATTAATTATAATACGACTTCTTTTGTCGTTACCCGTTAATACTTTTGTATCAGTAAAATTTCTTGCAAGACTTTACAACGTAATTATTTAAACAGAAAAAAGATATAATGTATATATGAAACCACAGAAGATTTCTTTGTATCCAATGGTCAAAAATGGAATAGCGATGTATAAAAAAAGCAGCCAAAACTGACTGCTTCTATCTTATATTTGCGATTTCAACCACTCTGACGAGGAAAGGTAATTCTGATCAGGATAATAGATGAATAATAAATTTCTTCCTTTTATCGTATTGATCATTGATTGTGATAATTCCCTAGGTACTGCGGGGCATCCCCAGCTTCTCCCGATTCTCTTATGTATTGCTGCAAATGAATCGCTTACGTAATCTGCTCCATGCATTACAATAGCTCTTCTGTAGGCTGCATCATTGAATCCTTTATCCATCCCCAGTAATCTTAATGAGTATCCGTTATCTCCCTGGTAGGTTGCATCCGTGATATAAAATCCCATGCTGCTCTGTCGCGAACTTTCCGTGTTAGAAAAATTCGTGGCAAATTCTTCGCCTGTATTTTTACCGTGGGCAACCAGTGAGTTGAACAGTACTTTTTTATCATTAAGATCAATGATCCAAAGTCTTTTGGTGTTGGAAGACATAGAAAAATCGCAGATAGTCAGTAAATGCGAATCCTGAGTAAGCAATCCTGCTTTCTTTAAGTTTTCGTAACCAGTCAATGCCTTTGAGAATACTTCATAGTTCAGTTCATGTTCCGGATCAAATGCAATTGATTGGTATAATGCTTCTGATGAAGAAACAGCAGTTGTATTCTTCTCAGATTTCGTGTCGCCAGCTGCAGCAATTTTTGCTGTTTTTGCTGTCTCAAAATTTTCATTCTTTACCGCCCCTTTTGGAGAAATGTAGAATGATGTCGTTACCATGTACACAAGGCCTATTACGCTATAAAATCCTTTCATTCAATAATATATAAATCCAAATTAGTGGGGCAAAATTATAAAAACATCAGTACGCACACGGTAAAACGAAAAAAGTTTAACGCTATTTAAGAAACTTTAACGTCCTGATTCTGTGAATTAAAGGCTGTTATTCTTGCGAATCCGCTACAAATTCAAGGCTTATAGAATTCATGCAATAGCGCAATCCTGTGGGCTTTGGACCATCATCAAAAACATGTCCGAGATGGGAGTCGCATCTTTTGCAAAGTACTTCTACCCTTTCCATTCCGTAGGTTTGATCTCTTTTATAATATACACCTTCCTTATCGGCTTCGAAAAAGCTGGGCCATCCGCAGCTGCTTGAAAATTTAGAGGTAGAACGGAACAAATGGTTTCCACATACGGCACAATAATAATCTCCTACTTCATCGAATTCATTGTATTTTCCGGTGAAAGCCCTCTCTGTTGCTGCTTCCCGGGAGATTGCATATAAATCCGGAGCGAGTATTTTTTTCCATTCTTCGTTGGAAATGTTTAGTTTGGTTGTATCAGTTCTTGAATAGTATGGATTGTTTTTTGCATCTGTATTTTCCATAGAAGAAGTTTTAACGGGTTGATGTTTCTCTGTACATGATGACAGAAAAATGAATATGATGATTGAAATTAAAAATTTCATCGTAAATTTTTAACACTTATATCTTAATCACAAAAATGATGGGAATGCAAAAACTTTAATATCTTAAAGCTTTTAAAACAAAATTTTTGTGGTTTAAATCTTAAACGGTTTGATAGCCAAATTTAGTAAATTTGAGAATATGAATGACGAAGCAAAAAGAAAACAACTCAGAAAATACAAAGGATTTGCCACGGGATTATTTGTTCTGATGGCAGTTATTTTCATTGTTACGACCATTTTACAGAAGTCTAATCCTTCACATTGGATCGGGTATGTACGTGCTTTTGCAGAAGCAGCCATGGTCGGGGCCCTGGCAGACTGGTTTGCTGTAACGGCTTTATTTCGTCATCCGCTGGGCCTTCCTATTCCTCACACCAATCTGATTGAAAACAGCAAGCAAAAGCTGGGAGATAATCTGGGAAGTTTTGTTGTCAGCAACTTTCTTTCACCACAAAATATTCGGCCGTATATTCAAAAAATTAAAGTATCCAGCTTTGTGGGAGAATGGTTGGGCAAAGAAAAAAATCAGGATATCCTGATCAGGAACCTTTCAGATATTGTTCTGGACATTCTCAATAAGCTGGATGACTCTGTGGTCAGTCAGTTTATCAGCAAAAAAGTTTCCGAGATGACGGATGATATCAAACTCAACAAAGTCGTTGGAAACGGGATCAATTACATTCTGGAAAAAAATGATCATCAGAGAATCATCACCAATCTTTCTAAGCAGATCAAGGATTATATTATTGAAAATGATGAAATGATCAAAGACCGGGTGAAGAAAGGAAGTTATTCATTCATTCCCTCGTTTGTCGATAATAAGATTGCAGATAAAATTGCAGACGGACTGGCTGATTTTTTCAAGGAGATTGAAGAAGATTCCCAACACGATGTACGAAAACTGATTACTCAAAAAATTTATGAATTTTCCGTTGACCTTAAAGAAGATCCAAAGTGGGAAGATGAATTTAAAACGATTAAAAGCGGTCTGCTGAAAAATGATAAACTGGAAGAATATTCTAATGACATCTGGGTTTCTATCAAAAAAACACTGATGAAAGAACTGCAGGAAGAGCATTCAGCACTGAAAAATTATCTGTTGAAAAACCTTAGCGAATTTTCACAAAACTTAAAAACAGATGAGAATCTTCAGAATAAAATTGATCATTGGGTCCGGGTAACAGCTTATAAATATATTCTTCGGAATACCCATCAGTTTGGAAACCTCATCAGTACCACTGTTGGAAACTGGCAGGGAAAAGAGCTGAGTGAAAAACTGGAACTGGAAGTAGGAAAAGACCTGCAGTTTATCCGGGTCAACGGAACTCTGGTAGGTGGTTTGGTGGGACTGCTGATTTATACTGTTTCTCATTTCTTCATTTAAAAAACAAATGACCATCAACCATGAAAAAAACTTTTACCTTATTTCTTCTTTATTTTTTTATTTTTTATTCCGGTCAGCAGGTTGAATTAAGATCAATCACCGATTCTTCTCAGACTTTCAAGGGAGAAATTGCAGGAAGTCCTGTGACCATTCAGCTTAATTATTCAGGAATCATTGACTGCGACCAGTATCAGCACTATGTAGACGGCTGGTATTATTACGATAAATATCAGAAAAAAATTCCCCTGACCGGAATTTATGATTTTTATGGTAATCTTTCATTGTACAACTTTGGGTCTAAGCAAAAACAGAGTTCAAAAAACCTTAAAGAACAGATTAATTCACGACAGAAAATAGAACAAACCAACGAAATAGCACAAAAATTATTCCCTCAGGAATCCTTGATTTTCGGACAGGCTAATCCTAAGGAGAATACAATTTCAGGTACATTCTATCTGAACAAAAAAACCTCTACCGCCAAGCTTTTCACTGGTAATGATATGATTTACCGTTACAACAATTATCTGCTGCTTCCCAACCATAAAAAGATCAATACATTTGACTTCATCAACCATGCGGGAGGAAACAGTCTTATATCCACGGCATCTGACCATTCCGGGCACAGAGTCCTGCTTTATTTCGAAGAGGTTTCTAATTTTAATTTTTGTGGAATGTGTGGTGCGAGCGACGGGGAAAAAGGATATCGCGTATTATATTTTACCAAAGACTGGAATTATAAGAACTATGAAGAATTTCTCACAGAAAGCTGTCGGGAAGGGATATCCGGAACTCAGAAACGTAGGACCAAAGATCCAAAAATAATCCAGCTTAAAGTTCCCAAACCTTATTCTACACCTGCTTATACGCTGACGGTAGACAGTAAGAATGCCTCTGTTGTAAAATCAAAATAAAAGAGAGTTCGATCCTGAACTCTCCTTTGCATGTTATCTCGGCAATCTGCTTGCTCTTTTTAAAATCTCTTTATTAATTTCGTTGATCAGTTCCGGGCCTTCATAGATAAATCCGGTATATAACTGAACAAGACTTGCTCCTGCATCCAGCTTTTCCATCGCATCTTTTGCAGAATGAATTCCTCCTACTCCAATGATCGGGAACGCCCTGTTGCTTTTTTCAGAGATATATCTGATCATTTTTGTACTTCTCTCACGAATCGGCTTTCCGCTTAAACCGCCGTTGCCTATTTGTTGCAGTACTTCAGCTGAAGTTTTCAATCCTTCTCTGTTTACAGAGGTGTTGGAAACAATGACTCCATCTATTTTGGTTTCTGCAATCAGCTCAACGATTTCATCCAACTGCGTGTTATTAAGATCCGGAGCAATTTTCAGGAGGATTGGCTTCTGAACAGACTTTGACTGATTGATTTTCTTTACTTCCGTAATCAACTCACGCAGATAGTCCACATCTTCAAGTTTGGCGTGGCTTCCTACATTCGGGCAGCTTACATTCAGGACAAAATAGTCTACATGAGGATGAAGGCCTTCAAAACAGTCCAGATAATCCTGGGTATAGTTTTCCGGGCTTGTATCTGTATTTTTTCCGATGTTTCCTCCGATGATTATTTTTCCCTTATTGGATTTCAGTTTTTCAATGGCCGCTTCAAGACCATCGTTGTTGAATCCCATTCTGTTGATGATTCCTCCATCCTCTATCAGACGAAACAATCTTTTTCTTGGATTTCCCGCCTGAGCTCTTGGCGTCACCGTTCCGATTTCAACAAACCCGAATCCTAAGTCTGCCAATTCATTGAATAAAACCGCATTTTTATCAAACCCGGCTGCCAATCCAACTGGATTTTTAAATTTCAATCCGAAAACTTCTCTTTCCAGACGTTTGTCTTCAATAGGTTTTGGGAAAAATAATTGGGTAAGAAATCCAAAATTCTTAAGCATCGAAAATGTAAAGTGATGAACATCCTCGGGATCGAATTTAAAAAGAATCGGACGAATGAGCGATTTGTACATTGAAAAAAAGTTTTACAAAATTACTCATTTTAAAATTAATCTATAATTACCGTATGATATTTTATCAAAATGTTTTATATACAACATCTATAAAGCCAATAAGATCTACAAACTCAGTGGTTTTTTGAACGCTATGATCGCAAGAAGCATGACAATTCTGAAAACATTTTTGTTCGCAAGGGCGTTGCACTAAGCTAAGAATCTATTTCATTTGCTGAACGAAGTGCCTTGGCGACCGAAAAATAAAAATTATTTATCATTAAAGCTTTGCGAAGGAAGCCTTAAATAAAGGAATTTCAATATAATCATCTCTAATCAACAGCTTAAAAACCAGCTACAGAGATTGCCCCGGATCCTTGTCAAGGTTTAAAACCCTGGCAAGTTTTTCTCTTTCGTTGCAAATTAAGAATACTGACTCAAGTCAAAATTCAAAATATCTCCTACTCTTTTGAACTCTTCATCTACTGTAGCATTCAGTATCATTTTTTCGTTGGTAACAGGATGATTAAAAATCAACTGATGAGCGTGAAGCGTCATTTTGTTAATATCAAATGTTTGAAGCCACAATTTATTCTGTTTATTGCAGCCGTGCTTGCGACAGCCTAAAATTGGGTGTAAAATATGTTTGAAATGCTTTCTCAACTGATGAAACCGTCCCGTTTCAGGAATGGCTTCCACTAAACAATATCTTGAAGTCTGATGTTTTAAAAAGGGTAAATCGATTTCTGATTTTTGTAAAAGATGATAATAGGTAATGGCATTCTGCTTCACTTCATTTTCATTAATCAAATCATAATCAATGGTTTCTTCTTCTTTCGCCCAGCCACGCAGAATGGCGATATATTTTTTTTCCACTTCCCGGGTTGCAAAACGTTCGCTCATCATTCTAAGCGTTTCTTTATCTAAGGTAAACAACAAAACCCCTGAAGTTTTACGGTCTAAACGATGTACAGGATATACCTTTTGCCCGATTTGATTTCTGAGTTCCTGAATAGCATAGGTATCGGCTTCTCCGGCGTAAAAAGACTTGTGTACCAATAGTCCGCTGGGTTTGTTGATGGCAATAATGTACTCGTCGCGATAAAGAATTTCTAACATGGGGCAAAAGTAGAAATTTTCTGCTGATTCTTGTTTCGCTGAGAAGCTTTAAAAATATGAAAGATCATTGCCATTCTAAATCTAACGGGTTTTAAAACCCGTTAGAAAGTTAATAGCCCTGATTGAGCGGTATGTCTGAGCTCTTTTTTAGTTTCGGCGGCGGCTTTGCCGCCGCCGAAACTAAAAAAGCGAGTAGCGAAAGCAGGTTCCCGGCTCCTGAAAACAAAAACAGAAGTATATAAGCTAATATTAACAGCTTTTTTTATTGAATCTCATGATTTTGGATCCAAATTGCTATTTTTGCACATCAGACGTAAAAATTATGGCAAAGCAAGAAGATGTTTTCAAGAAAGTGATTTCTCACGCTAAAGAATATGGTTTTATTTTCCCATCGAGTGAGATCTATGATGGTTTATCCGCTGTTTATGATTATGGACAGAACGGGGCCGAACTTAAAAATAATATCAAACAATACTGGTGGAAGGCTATGGTACAGCTTAACGAAAATATTGTGGGTATTGATTCGGCAATTTTGATGCACCCAACAACATGGAAGGCATCAGGCCACGTAGATGCTTTCAACGATCCATTGATTGACAATAAAGATTCTAAGAAACGTTTCAGAGCAGATGTTTTGGTGGAAGATTATTGTGCTAAAATTGAAGATAAAGAGAACAAAGAAATTGAAAAAGCAGCGAAGAGATTCGGGGATGCTTTTGATAAAGACCAGTTTGTAGCTACAAATCCAAAAATTCTGGAATACAGAGCAAAGAGAGAGGCTATCCTTTCAAGATTGGCCAAATCATTGGAAAATGAAGATCTTGCGGATGTAAAAGCTTTGATTGAAGAGCTTGAAATTGCTGATCCTGATACGGGTTCTAAAAACTGGACGGAAGTAAGACAGTTCAACTTAATGTTCGGAACTAAGCTTGGAGCTTCTGCCGACAGTGCTATGGATCTTTATTTAAGACCGGAAACGGCTCAGGGTATTTTTGTGAATTACCTGAACGTTCAGAAAACGTCTCGTCATAAGCTTCCTTTTGGTATTGCCCAAATTGGTAAAGCTTTTAGAAACGAGATTGTTGCGAGACAGTTTATCTTCAGAATGCGTGAGTTTGAACAAATGGAAATGCAGTTCTTTGTAGCTCCGGGTACAGAACTTGAATTCTACGAACAATGGAAACAAAAACGTCTGAACTGGCACTTAGCGTTAGGTTTGGGTAATGACAATTACAGATTCCATGATCACGAGAAGCTTGCTCATTATGCGAATGCTGCGGCAGATATTGAGTTTAACTTCCCATTCGGTTTCAAGGAGCTTGAAGGTATTCACTCCAGAACAGACTTTGATCTGAAGGCCCATGAGAAATTCTCAGGAAGAAAACTTCAATTCTTCGATCCTGAAAGAAATGAAAACTATGTTCCTTATGTAGTGGAAACTTCTGTAGGACTAGACAGATTATTCCTTTCTATTTTCTCACACTGCCTGAAAGACGAAGTATTGGAAGACGGTTCAGAAAGAACAGTTTTATCTTTACCGCCGGCTTTAGCACCAATTAAAGCAGCTATCCTTCCATTGATGAAGAAAGACGGTTTAGCTGAATACGCAGAGAAAATCTTTAATGACCTGAAATATGATTTCAACTTATTCTACGAAGAAAAAGATGCCATCGGTAAACGTTACAGAAGACAGGATGCTATTGGTACTCCTTACTGTATTACGGTTGACCATGATTCATTAACAGATCATACGGTGACCATCAGAGACAGAGACACAATGCAGCAGGAAAGAGTTCCTGTTTCAGAGTTGAGAAGAATCATTGATGAGAAAACCAATTTTAGAAACTTACTTTCAAAAATATAATAGAAAAGCCTTGATTTTGTCAAGGCTTTTCTATTTTTATAAGCTTTTGATGAATATATTATAAAAATTATTATTTTTGAGCGATTTTAAAAACTAACTAAAAAAATAATAATCATGAAGAAATTAATAATTTCATCTCTTGCTATGGTGATGACCGTAGGCTGTGTTTCATCAAATGACAACTCTTCAGACAATAACAACAATAATGATAATACCCCTTATCTGTTAAAAAAAGTTACTGAGACGACGCAGGATGGCCAGGTGTACACTTTAGAATTCAAATATAACGGAGATAAAATACTTGAATCTTACAGTGCTACAGACAATGAAAAAACAGTTTATACCTACAATGGTGACAATATTGTAAAAACTGAAGAATATGAAGGAGCAACGATGAGACAAATGAGAGAGTTCACTTACTCCAACGGAAAAGTCTTATCTGAAAAAGTGACCAGAAAGGATAATGGAACGCTAATTTATACCAAAAACTATCAGTATTTGAGTGATACTCACATTAAATTTAACGAGTATAAAGGTTCTACCTATAGTCCATCTACCGGAACTCATTCGAATATTCAGTTTGCTGAGGTTGATGCCTATCTTACCAACAGTGGTAATATAGCCTCAACAAGCTATACCTTTAATGGAACTACCTACAATGTCGCTAATACTTACGATAATTCCAATCACCCGATGAAAAATGTAAAAGGTTATATAAAAATTGATCTATTTTACCTTGGCGATGGTGAGTTGGCATATAATAATCTAATCAGCCGAAGTGAAAATTATACAGGGAGCGTAAGCGGTTATAATAAAACTAATGCAGATCACACCTTTAATAGTGCAGCTTATCCCACAAAGACGCTTATGAAATATACAAGTTCTTCATTTGGAACAAATACCCACACCTACGTTTACGAATACAATAAATAGTAGTAACAAATCCAGGCCCTGAACAGTTTGTTCAGGGCTTTTTTTATTGACTGAGTTTACATCTTATTTTACTACTTTTAAATTCAGATTATTTTAAATTTGTTAAAGAGCATCAATCCAACATGAAGATATTAAAATATATGATAGGCGGAGCTGTAGCCGGAGCCGCAGCGGCTTATTTTCTGGGATATGACTATTTGTTTAGTGGTATTTCGAAAACATACCTTAAAGGAAAATCAGGAGCCTATATTGATGACGGAGATCTTTTCCCCAGCAATCCCATTGCTACAGAGGAACCAAGACTATGGGAAGAAGACCCGGATTACAATAAAAAGAATTACCTAAAACCTTAGTTGATCAGCTGAAAAATACAAGAACAGCATCTTTCGTGGTAATCAGAAACGGTAAAATCCTGCACGAGCAGTATTGGGACGGCTATAATCAGTTGTCACAGACCAATTCTTTTTCTATGGAAAAGGCTGTGACCGTAATGCTCTTGGGAAAAGCTCTGGAAGAAGGGAAAATTAAAAATATAGATGCTAAATTTTCTGATTTTTACCCTGACTTTAAAAACAAACCCTTCGGAAATGAGGTGAGTCTTAAAAATCTGGCCCAGATGGAGTCCGGGCTGGATTGGGATGAAAATTATAATAATCCGTTCCTCCCGAATGCGAAGGCCTATTATGGTAAAAGTCTGGTGAAAGCCGTGTTTTCAAGAAAGTTTAAAGAACAACCGGGAACAAAATTCGAGTATCAGAGCGGCTCTACCCAACTGCTTGGTTTTGCCTTAAAAAAAGCACTCGCCCAACCATTGGCACGCTACCTGTCAGAAAAATTCTGGATTCCTCTCGGTATGGAACAAAATGCAAAATGGAGTACAGATGATTATGGAATGGAAAAAACGTATTGCTGTATTCATTCCAATGCAAGGGATTTTGCTAAACTGGGACAATTGTTTCTGGACAATGGTAAAGTCGGTGAAGACCAGATCCTTGACGCAGATTTTATTGAGCAGATGAGAACCCCGACGGAAAAATCTGAAAAGATCTATGGAATGGGTCTGTGGATCAATCATGACAATCCGATTAAACACTACTATTTCCTTGGTCTTCAGGGACAATATATAATTATGGTTCCTGAGCATAATATGGTGATTGTTAGAACCGGAAGTTATGCCAACAGCCCTAAAAATGACAGAGGAAGACCAGACCTGGTAAGACTTCTGGTTAACGAGACAACATCCTTATTTCAATAAAAAGATGGAAAAATACAGTTCAAAAATTGATGCGTATATCGAAAAATCACAGGATTTCGCAAAGCCGGTTTTACAGTATATCCGGGAAACCGTTCACGAGTTCTGTCCCGATGTGGAAGAAACAATGAAATGGAGTTTTCCGCACTTTATCTATAAAGGGAAAAATCTATGTGCTATGGCTTCTTTCAAACAGCATTGCACCTTTGGATTCTGGCTGGAAAAGGAAATGAAAACCATGCAGGAGATCACGCAGAATATTGAAAAGAATTCGATGTTCAGCCTTGGAAAAATTACCCGAACTGAAGATCTTCCATCCAAACCTCAGCTTAAAAAAGCTATTAAAGAGGCTATGGAACTTACAGATATGGGGATTACCATGAAGAAAGCCGCTCCGTCCAAAACGGAGATAGAAATTCCGGACTATTTTCAGACTGCACTGAACGCCCATGAAAAAGCTCTGGATGTTTTTAAAAATGGATCGCCCTCCTTCAGAAAAGAATACATTACCTGGATTACGGAAGCCAAAACAGAGGCTACCAGAAATAAAAGAATGGAACAGGCTTTGGAATGGATTGCTGAAGGGAAAGGAAGAAACTGGAAGTATGAAAGAAAATAAACAAAGAAGCAACATGAAACTTGTATATAGAATAGACCACCGATAGCCGGTGGCTTATTCTATATATATTGGTGATTTCTACCGACTATCCTTAAAAATTAAATCATCCTCAAACGCTCCTCCTCCAGATCTATTTGGTACAACTGATGGCGGATAATTTCCTCATTGACGGAAACATCTTTATTCAACTCTGAAAGAAATTGCCTCTGGCTTTCAAGCATTTCAAGAAAAATCACTTTATTTTTTTCACTCATCCATTCCGTGTCGTTGGCTTTATTTTTTTCTTCCCAATGTTTTAGCATCCGTTCAAGACCGGCATGACTTTGCAGTTCATTTTCATGTTTATTTTTAAGGAAATGATAAACATGCTGTTTTAATTTAAGTTTAATGTCCTGACGGGCTTTCTCTTCTTTTTCTTCATCCATAAAATCATCAAATACATGTCCGAATCTTATAATATAAGGCAATGTGAGCCCCTGAACCAGAAGAGTAAGCAATATAACGACAAAAGTGATAAACAAAATAAGATTTCTATTGGGAAAAGGAGCCCCATTTAGGCTAATAGGAATAGCCAGTGCGGCTGCCAGCGAAACCACGCCCCTCATCCCTGTCCAGCCCAGTATAAGAGGCATCATCAGGCGCCTTCTGTTTGAGGAAGCACGGGGAGCTACACCCGGGCGGAAAATGATGGTCGCAAGCATTGCCGCGTAAGAACTTATGATTCGGGCAGCAATAAGGATACCCGTTACTATTACTCCGTAATTAATGGCTATTTTTAAAGGAATTCCTTCCGAGCGTAATCCGCCTACAATTTCGGGAAGTTCCAGGCCGATGATTAAAAATACAATTCCGTTCAGAATAAACACAAAACTTTCCCAAACACTGTATCCCCTTATCCGGCTCGTACTGCTTAAAAAAATCAATCTTTTACCCGACATATACAGACCTCCACACACCACAGCCAATACCCCTGAACTATGGAACTGCTCTGCCAGCCAATACATCAGATAAGGCTCGATAAGAGTCAATGCAATATCTGAAGCAGCATCTGTAGGCAAGCGTTTATGAATCTGCACAAAAATCCAGGCAAGTAATAATCCAAGGCCGGCTCCACCAACAATCATCCATACAAAAGTAAGAGATGCTTCCTGCCAGACAAACTGTCCTGTTCCCACAGCTATTAGCGCAAAACGGAAAATGATGAGGGAAGAAGCATCATTTAACAAACTTTCTCCTTCCAGAATGGCAGCAGTCGTTTTTGGAATTTTCACGAATTTCATAATAGCACCGGTACTTACAGCATCTGGCGGAGAGACAATTCCCCCAGCAAAAATCCCAGTGCAATACTGAACCCGGGAATAAAATAGTTGGACACAACGGCAACCGACAAAGCAGTAAAAAAGACAACCAGAAAGGCAAAACTCCCTATAATCCTCCACCATCTTTTCATTTCTTTAAAGGAAATCGACCATGACGCCTCAAATAATAAAGGCGGCAGGAAAATAAAAAAGATGAGATCAGGATTAATTTTTACGGTAGGTAACCCGGGTACAAAACTGACCAGCAGGCCAAACACAACCAGTAAAATGGGATAGGCAATTTTCAGTTTGGTTGCCCAGAGGTTCAATAATACCACGGCAGCAATCATGGCCAGAAAGAAGGGTAAGACGGTATGCATATATTGTGTTTTTGATTCCTTTTTGCAATTTAAATAAATAGCATATTATACAAATATACAGTCAATTCCTATTATTCATTGTTTTTCTTTGATCTTATCAAAACTTAAAAAGCAACAGACAAAATGATTACTTCCAATCAACGAATGATGTATTAAATATTTAATCAAACACGTCAAGTTTCGTCGCTTTCATTCTATATTTTTGAATAACAATAGAATAACATCATGGACAACGTAACATTAGAAAGAATTCAAAAGCTACATCCTGTAATAAGGAAAGAAGTGAGACAAATCATCCAGGATTGTGATGAAGCACTTACCGGAAGAGCAAAGGTACGGATCACGCAGGGATTAAGATCTTTTGAGGAACAGGAGAAACTATATGCAATAGGACGTCTGACTTCAGGAAAAAAAGTTACCAATGCAAAAGCAGGACAGAGCATTCACAATTATGGTCTTGCCGTAGATATCTGTCTGATAATCGATGGCAAAATCGCAAGTTGGGATACTGCGAAAGACTGGGATAATGATAAAGTAGCTGACTGGTATGAGTGTGTTAAAATTTTTGCCAGACATGGCTGGGATTGGGGAGGAAACTGGAAGACGTTTAAAGACCTTCCCCATTTTGAAAAAAGAATATTCCATCCCGAAAAGGTCTTGTAAAAACCAGTTGGAAAACATTAATCAAAATGCCCAGGGATAAGGATAATTATGTTATTTTTTAATTCTCTCATGGTAGAAATTAAATAATATACGACACGTTCTGTCGCTTCCCCGTCCTACCTTTGCTTTACAAGAAAACAATAAAAAAAGCAATGAAATCTAAAGAATTTTTCGTGATAAAAAAGAGCTTCTCAGGATTTAAGATTGCATGTCTCCTTGTAAAAAAACAATTAAAATATCACATGAAAAAGACAACCATTCTTTCTTTGGACGGGGGTGGAATAAGAGGTATCATCACCTGCATTATTCTACGCTACATAGAAGAACAGCTCCAGTATTATGATAAACCGAGCGCCAAACTCGGAGATTATTTTGATCTGGTAGCAGGCAGCAGTACCGGAGGGCTGATTGCATCTATTATTCTATGTCCCGATGAAACCCGAAAAGCAAAGTATTCTATCCAGAAAGGATTAGAATTGTATGCAGAAAAGGGCGGCGATATTTTCCAGGTTTCCTTTTGGGAAAAACTGGTCAATCCTTTTGGATTATTGAATGAAAGAATCTCTCAGGATTCACTTCAAAAAAACCTGAATGATTTTTTTGGAAATTTAGAACTTAAAGAATTAATAAAACCATGTTTAATAACAAGTTATGATATAGAAAACAGACGGGCAAAGATCTTCAACTCATGGAAAGCACATCTCAGTACAGATAATTTTTATGTAAAAGATATTTGCAGGGCCACTTCAGCTGCTCCTACCTACTTCTGCCCCGTACAGATCAAATCTATGTACGGACAGATCTTCAGCCTGATAGACGGAGGTATGTTTGCCAATAATCCTGCACTCTGTGCTTATGCCGAAGCTCGCAAAATTCCTTTTGCCGAGGTTTTAAAAAACCATCAGAAAGCCAACCATCCCGGGGTAAATGATATGATTATCGTATCGATCGGGACAGGAATTGAAGCGAGGCCTTATTCTTTCAAAAGATTGGAAAAGGCAGGAAAAATAGGCTGGGTGAATCCTATTATTGATATTCTGATGTCTGCTAATGCAGAAACTGTAGATTATCAGCTTGGCCAGATGTTTCAGACATTGGGTTTACGGAATCAGAAGAATTATTACCGCTTAAATCCATCATTAAAAAACGCTTCTCCTGCCATGGATAACGTAAGACGGTCAAATATTGAAAACCTGATCCAGGCCGGATTGAGCTATATTGATGACAACAGAGAGGTATTGAACCAAATTGTTCAAAAACTGATCAAAAACAAAATATAAGCTTTTTAGCTTATAATTGCTCTAAATAAGCTTTTTAGCTTATAAAATTCCAGAAAAGTTTTATATACATCAACTTTTGTCGCTTCCACTCCTACTTTTGAAGTATTAAAAAATTAAAATTCAAAAAAAATAATACACGACAAGTTCTGACGTTGCATAAAACTATCTTTGAATCAACAAATAACCAGGAAAACCAAAGCTAAAACAGCTTACTTTCTAACCAATATCCTTTTCAGTATACCCTATTATTCTTCAGTGATCTCATACTGAAACAGGATATCTATTACCCAATTACATATAGTCTGCTAGCACAACTATCATATTAACCAATTAATAACCTTAAAATTTTAGAATTATGGCAAATTTAGTCCAAGAATTAAACAGTTTAGATTTCAGCGTTTACATCGGAGGTCCTATGCAGGCCGCTATTAAGGCACAGCATGACGCTTCTATGTCACAGGTAAATTTCATTAAAGAAGTTGGTTTTGAAGGAACCGGAGCTACATCAAAGCTCAGATACGTAGATTTTGTATACAAAAAAACAGTACCAAATCCTGCTCAGGGCAATGAAACCCCTGTGCAGTCTCAGGTTACTTTAAGTGTTCCGCTACTTTCTATGCTCACGATTCCGGCTTTAAGAATTGATGAAATGACCATTGACTTTAATGCAAAATTAAATTCAGTAGAAACTCAGAATGTTTCCAGCGAGTTTCAGGGAAGTGCTTCTTTAAGTGCCAAATTTTGGAAAGTTAAATTCAACGCTTCTGCATCTTATAAAAAGACTACTTCAAGCACATCAACCACAGAAAAAACATACACTTTAGGAGTACATGTAAAAGCTGTCAATGATGAATTACCTGCAGGGCTTGCGAGAATTATGGACATGCTGGAAGACGCTATTGTTGCTACAGCAGCTCCGGTAACTCCTTAATAACCTTTTTTGGATGGTTGCCTGGGCAGCCATCCATTTTAAACAATTTTTTATTCACCAAAAAGAACTTATTATGCCAAAATTACGAGAATATTTGGGAGGCATTGTCTCAGAAATTGCTGAAGCAAGAAAAATGACAGATTTACAAACGGTCCAAATAGCCAAAGAATATGCACAGGATGATTTATTAAAACATTTTTCTATTCCGAGGATGAAAGTAGGCAGTGTTGATCTTACCATCCCCTTTGCTACAGCCGGAAATTCACCTAAAATGATTTTCAGAGATTTTATGTATGATGAAATTATCAAAGTTGCGAAAACAGATTATGACGCCACAGACCTTAAAAGTGATCAGAGTTTAAAAGAGTTTCTTATCAAGCAGGAACCGGCATATCATGATATTCTGACAAAGATCAGAGATGAAAATACCCCAACCCTAACCATTGATCAGATTTCATACCTTGAGCCTATATCAAAAGTCACTGTAGAGTTTTGCAAGTCGCTTTCCAATTTCAGCTGGAAATATGTAAATCCTGACACTTTTTATAAAAGCATTTCCAACAGGCTTATTCTTGAGACCAAAAGAGTCATTGAAAAAATTGAAGATCAGGAAATTATCGTTGAAGCCAGCAAATTGATGCAGCTTGATGTCAAATGCTTGATTTTCGCCAAAATGAGTGTGAGCGAAGCCGGTATGGAATGGTCACGGTATGAAGATATCAATGGAAATATTGTAGAAACTTTGATTCCCGAATAAAGTATGAAAAAGTCTCAATTTATCTTAGTCTCACAATTAAAAGAACAACTGCAGGCTTTTCCGGAAATAGTTTCGTCTTTGGGAAAAAAAGATCCTCTTTTTGTTGAAAAAACTGTATCCTGGATAAAGGCTGTAGAAGACATTCTATCTGCCAACACCATCAGCGAAGTTTCTGAAATGGCAGGATTCAGAAGTAAGATTCTTGCAGGGAAAATTAGTACTGAAAGAGGTTTTAACGCCAAAAAAAACCAACTTAAAATCACTGCCAATCTATTGTATGATGCCCAAAACTGCGTTCTGAATGTATTATTGCCCCAAGAAAGGAAAATGGATGAATGCAGAGACATCGCCAGGCAGTTACTGGCATTAGTATCTCAGACAAAAGCACTCACCTATACATCCGAAGTGAAATTTGAAGATTTCATTCAAAGAATCTGGTGGTATATCCTTGCTGATAATGATTTAAAAATCGGAGGGGTAAAACTCAAATCAATGCTTTCTGAACTGGATATTATCATGCTCATGGCAGATGAAATAGACATTAAGGATTTTTCTTAAAAAACGATCTCACTCTTTTGAAAAGTATTTTAATACGTCGAGTTTTGTCGCTTCCCAACGCTACTTTTGAAATAGAAAAAATCAAAAAAATAACACCCAATCTCAAATATGGAAACCACCAATCACAATTCAGATATCATCTTCGATGAAATCCCTTATACTATAGAATGGGGAGACATTGAAAATGCGGAGATGGACTATGAAAACTATCTCGACGACATTGAACACTTTTTCAGGGAGGATTTTGAGAATGATATTCTTGAAGAAGACACCTTGTAAATACAGTAAAACACATCCGGCTCCTAGGCTTTCCGCACCAAAAACTAATAACCATTTTCAGAATCTTCATATCACTCTGAATCACCATTCACAAAAATAGCGGACAGCCAGGGGCCTGTGTTGAAACCATTTCAAAGGAAATGGTTTTTTATTTTATATAATTTTTGAAATCCACGTAAATTTCTGAAGAATAAGTTCGACAAAAAATAAAACACGACACGTTTTGTCGTATTAAGCCCATATATTTGTTGTATAAAATTAGATCATGAAAAAAGATTTTTACCTGACAAGATATGCCTTAATTATAAAAAGATTGGAAAGTTCTCCGGCTACCTATTCACAGCTGGAGAGCTATCTGTTAAACTCTTTTGAATTTCAGGATGCGGACATCAAGAGCTACTCTATCCGTACCTTGCAGAGGGATATCCGTGAGATTTCTGATCTTTTTAACCTGTCTATTCATAATAAGAAAAAAGGAGACAACCGTTACTATATCGAAAGCCGTCCGATCATGGAAGTGGATGAATACAATCAAAAATTGTTGGAGTCTTTCCAGGTAAGTAATGCATTGAATCTTCATCCTGACTTTTCAGATTTTATTTTCTTTGAAAGCCGAAAACCAACAGGAGTGGAACACTTTTACGATCTGTTTTTTGCTATCCGTAACAAAAGAGTCGTTACTTTTGAACATTACAATTACAAGAACAAGCTGATGACTTCCCGCAAAGTTCATCCTCTAGCTCTGAAAGAATCAAAGGACAGATGGTACCTGATTGCGATTGACACCAAAGATAAAGCATTAAAATCTTTTGGATTAGACAGAATCAATTATCTGGATGTAGACAAAAGCAAATTCAGGGAAAAATATAATTACAATTTCAGGGAGCATTTCAAAAACGCTTTCGGAGTGATGAATCTTACGGAGCAAAAACCTGAAAAAATTGTATTAAAGTGTAGTCGTCATCAGGGAGAATATATCAGGAGCTTCCCTCTTCATCAATCCCAAAAAGAGACCAAGGAAACGACCGAAGAGATTTATTTTGAATTCTTTCTTCATCCTACTTATGACTTTATGCAGGAGATCTTATCTTACGGAAAGGAAGTAACTGTTTTAGAACCTAAATGTTTAGTTGATGACATCCGTACCCATCTTCAGGAATCCTTAAACCGTTATCTTGAAAGCTGATCAGAAATAACCGGATATCATATTTTTTAAGTACATTTACATAAATATACTGCATTGAAAGTTCTGTTTATTTGTATATGTTCAATCATTTCTTCCTTCTGTTTATCCCAGCAGAAAGAAGAATTCAGGCTTGTAAAAAACTATTACAATCAGCATCGGAGTATGCTGAATACTGAGTTTAAAAAGAAATTTGATGCAGAAACCAATACCTTCAGAAAGGCAAGTATCAAAGGAGATTTTCTCTTTTTTATGAAAAAAATGGACAGTATCGAGAATACGGCCCTGATTGGAGCCCTGTTAAAAGTCCGGAATCTGGAAGATCTGCAGTCGTTAAAAAAGAAGCCTACACCGGCCCTTCGGTAGTTGAATCAGCCCCGAATTATCCCGGAGGCATCAATACGCTAAGGCAGGAAGTGGCAGATCTTTTATATGTGAATGGTGTACATTCTGATATAAAAACAGTAAAAACGAGTGTTGCTTTTATTGTAGAAAAAGACGGAACGATTACCAATGTCCATGCCAAGGGTGATAATTTTACTTTTAACAGGCAGGCTGAAATTGCTTTATACTCCATTTCCGAGAAATTTGTTCCGGCTTTAGCCCAAGGGGATCCCGCAAGGTTTCAGTTCAATCTTCCTTTAACTTTAACAATGGCAGACTAATGTTTACCGACGAATATTATATGAAAATGGCCCTGCAGGAAGCAGAAGCCGCCCTGGAAAAAGATGAGGTTCCTATCGGATGTGTGGTTGTTTCCAATAATCGGATTATTGCAAGAGCCCACAATCTCACAGAAACACTGAATGATGTAACTGCGCATGCAGAAATGCAGGCCATCACCTCTGCCGCCAATTTTCTGGGAGGAAAATATTTAAAAGATTGTACTCTGTATGTTACCATGGAGCCCTGCGTAATGTGTTCCGGAGCTCTTTCCTGGTCACAGATATCCAAAGTAGTAATCGGAGCAAGGGACGAACAGAGGGGTTTTATCAACAAACACCTTTCTTTACATCCGAAAACGGAACTTGTAACGGGTATAATGGAAACAGAATGCTCCTCTATCGTTAAAGAATTTTTTAAAAGTAAAAGATAACTTTTTCAGCATTTCCACGACAGATTCTGAAAATCATCTCATAAAAAAAATCAGAGATCAATGTATTGATCTCTGATTTTTGTTTTGTATGCCAAGGTAGTGTTACGCCCGGGAATTAATGTTCGTTTTTAAAAATAGAATACAGGATAAGATCAAAATATTCTGCGTCTTTTTTCACCTCTTGTTTTAAAACGGCTTCTTTCTCCATTCCGATCTTCTCCATGATTTTACCTGAAGCAGGATTATGTGGAAGATGGGTTGCAAAAATTTTGTTGAAGCCCAGTTTTTTAAATCCAAATTCTAAGATGGCATTAGCAGCTTCCGTGACATATCCTTTATTCCAGTAGGGAATTCCTATCCAGTATCCCAATTCTGCTTTATCATCTTCGCGGTCATGAAGACCGATAGCTCCCATAATCTGCCCGTTTTTATTTCTGATACCAAAAGTATATCCTGAATTTTCCTCAAAAGCTTCCTGAGCCATTTTCACCCATGACTGAGCGTCATTTTCCGTGTAAGGATAAGGAATATTGGATGTAAAATCAGAATAGATTCTATGCTGAAGAAATTCAACGATGAAAGGAATATCTTTTTCTTCCAGCTGGGAAAGGATTAGTCTTTCTGTTTTTAATATGGGAAAATTTTCCATTGATAAAGATTAAAGTTGAAATAAGGATAAAGGTTCAATACAATTGCTATCCTCTGTGCACGCCTAAGATATTACAGGTCTTTTCCGAGAAAATACAGTCCTTTAAGCGTATGAAGCCTGTCCATCACATGGATTTTATCTGTCAAAGGCTTATACACATGGGAAACACCACCTGTTGCAACCACAAAGCAATCGTCATTCACCTCATCATTGATACGGTTGACAAAACCTTCTACCATTCCCAGAAAGCCATATACCATACCGCTTTGCATGCAGGTTACCGTATCCAGCCCGAGAACGGATTTGGGTTTTTTAAGCTCAATATCCGGAAGTTGAGCGGTTTGATGAATCAGAGAATTTAAAGAAGTAACAATTCCCGGAGCGATAATAACTCCCAGTGTTTCCCCTGTTTCAGCGACACAGCTAGCTGTAAGGGCCGTTCCAAAGTCAATAACAATTTTTTTTCTGTCCGGATAGAGATTATGAGCCGCTACAAGGTTGGCATAAATATCCGTCCCCATTTGTTTTGATTTTGCTTGTACTGCTGAAGGTGTATTTCTGTCAACAATAACAGGAGCGATTCCGTGGATTTTTTTAATACCTGAGCTCATCACTTTGGTAAGCTGGGGTACCACTGATCCGATAATCACTTTATCAATTTCTTTAGGCTCAATTTTATAGGTCTGGTAAAGCATCAGCATCTGAACATACAGTTCATCTGCGGTTCTGTAGGGTTTGGTATTGATCACCCATGAAATGTCACAGTTGTCTCCGTTAAAAAGACCAAATCTGATATTGCTGTTCCCTACGTTTATTACAATTGAATTCATTTATATTTTAACAGGCTATGGTATGAAAAAATTTTCATCCAAATTTATAAAAAATAAAAGGAGTACTTTCAAAATACTCCTTTTATCTATATGTTTATCGTTTTACTTTACCTCTACAAAGTTATCCGCCATATTCACATCTGCAATTCTCTGGCTGAAATCTATCCCCAACAAAGACAATTGGGATTTTGTGTAAGGAATAGTTAAAGTATATTCTTTCTGCGTCCATGGCCAATAAGGCATTGTTTTAAATTCTCCATAGATATCTTTTTCTTTCCATGTATGGGTCATATTCAATGGGATCTGATAGGTTACGACTTTCTTATCTGCAGTCATCACACTGAAATCAACCGGCATAGGTACCTGCCCGTTATTCACCAAAGTGATCGTTGTAGATTTTGCATCGTACTTCACATCTTTAATCCCGTAATCAATCGTTTTGGTAGTGTTAATCCAATAATTATGGAACCATTTCAGATCCATTCCTGAAACTTTCTGGGCAATATGAAGAAAATCTCTGTCCGAAGGGTGTTTCATGCTCCATTGATCATAATATTGTTTCAATGTTTCAGCAAGATTCTGCTCACCCATTATATATCCTAATTGCACCAGGTACAATTCTCCTTTTACATAAGATGCATAGGTATAAGCTGTTCCGTTATCGTGATGATCCCCTAACCACACGGCAGGTTCTTCAATCCCTTTTTTAACGAAGTTTCTGTAGGCATCCAGCCTTTCAACAAAAGGATTCGGCAATTGTTCCGGGAACAACTGGTGCATGGTGTAGCCCTCTGCATAGCTTGTAAAGCCTTCATCCATCCACGGGCGTACAGATTCATTGGTTGCCAGCATCTGCTGATACCAAGAATGACATCCTTCATGAGCCATTAAGCCCATCAGGTCTTTGATACTTTTGGCTTCTCCTAAAATCATGGTACACATTCCATACTCCATACCACCGTCTCCACCTTGAATAAATGCATAAGTCGGATAAACATATTTTCCGAAATGAGAATTCATGATCTGGAAATATTTTGTAATATAAGGCTGAGCCTCACCCCATGCCTTCGTTTTATCATTTTTCTGATACACGAGATATACCTTGGGGCCTTCCGGAACATTGAAGCTTTCCACAGAATAATCTTTGTCTGCACTCCAGGCAAAATCAAGAATATTTTTTGCCGTCCATTTCCAGGTCACCTTTTTATCTTTTTCTGCTTTAATTTTAGCATTGGCATCATAACCCTTTACATCTGCAGGATTTTCAAGAATACCTCCCGCCCCTACTACATAATCTTTGTTGATTTTAATATTAACATCAAAATCTGAAAACGGTGCGTGAAATTCTCTTCCCAGATAATCAAAAGTGGCCCAACCATCATAATCGTATTCTGCAATTTTCGGATACCATTGGGTCATGGTCATATCTACTCCTTCCCTGTTATTTCTTCCGCTTCTTCTGATCTGCTGAGGAATCACTGCATCCCAGTCCATGGTAAATGTCGTGGTAGAATTTGGTTTGATCGGTTCTGCCAGGTATACTTTCATAATGGTTTCCTGAACTTCAAATTTCAGATTTTTCCCATTTTGCTTAATCCAGTGAATATTTTGAGCTCCTTCCTGATCCTTTGGAATGGAAGAAAGCGTTGAAATCCCATTTTTCTGCAACCTTCCGTCACCATTTTTCCCTTGGGAAGATACTCTCTGATCCATCATGGAATTAGGTTTAAAAGCATTCCAGTAGAGATGGAAATAAACCACATTCAACTGATCCGGTGAGTTGTTGGTGTATTCCAAGGTCTGTTTTCCCTGATAGGTAAATTTTTCAGCATTGACATCAATATCCATCTTGTACTTCGCAGCCTGCTGATAATAAGCTCCTTGCTGAGCCTGAAATTGTGAAATGATAAACGCAAAAATGATTGCAGCCGATTTTCTCATTTAAAATTTTATTTTTTTTAAAGGTAGGTAATTTAAACAAGACCTTCAAATTAGAGTTATCTGAAGATTTTGTTCTGTTTAATATGGTTTTAGATGCGTTTTAATCAGGATTGTTAAATGAGCTCCTTGTCAAGCTTTGCAACCGTGACAAGGAGCACTTTAACCTCTTTTCAAAGGTGTTTCGTCTTTTTTCAGACGTTTTTTACTAGCTTTTTAATCAAAGTAATCTGGCCAAGGTGATAGTAACTGTGCTCAATCATTCCTTCAATATTTCTTTGATAGGTTCCGTATTTTTCATCTACAAATACCTCATCAAGTTTGGAATCCGGCATCTGTTCCAATAAGGAGGCAAATTTCTCAGAATCCACCCAAAGCTTATTCCGCAGGTCATCCCATTGTATCTGGGAATCTATGGCAGGAAGATCAAAACTGAACTTATCTTTTATTTCAAGTTCTCCACCTTCAAAGACATGCACAATTCCTGCAATATAATAGTCGATGTGGAAAGTGAGCATCGCAATTGTATTTAAAGAATCAATCTTTGTCACAGCCTGCTGCCAGGTCACATCTGAAAGCTGATCTTTAAAATTAGTATTGGCAATCCACAGCCCATCAAGCAACACTTCCCTGAATCTTTTTGATAATTGTGAAGCTGAATTCATAGATAAGTTTTTTATTGTTTCAAGATACACATTCTGAACCGTTTTCTCCTTGTCATGGTTTTACCCTTGCTAAGAAGAAAAAAAAGTCTCAGATGTAAATTCATCTGAGACTTATATTTTCAATGGAAAGTAAAACTATTTCTTTACAGAAACTTCTTTCTTTCCGCATCTTAATATCTTTTCAAGAATTCTTAACGTAATAAGATAGGTAGGTTTCACCCCTGTTAATCCTAAACCTCCCGAAGAAAGAGTACTTCCTGTTTCCAATGGATTATCCGAAGCGTAATAAGCATACATGACAAACAAATCCGGTGAAATATGGTGTCTGATTTTAGAAGCAACCTGAATAGCCTTCTGGTAGTGAGCTCCTTCCATTTCGAGACCAATGGCCTTCCATGATGTGTTCATGAAGTAAGATAAAATATCTCTGTTTTGCAGTGAAGTTCCCAGCACCGTAATCATAGGTCCTTCAAAAGCTTTTAGCTCATCATCCTGGAAATCGTCAAGTTGTAATGCATTTTCAAACGGATAGTTATCAGCTGTACCTTCAAAGATATGAGAGGTTGGAATCATAATATCTCCTTTTTCTCCGGTGAGAATTCCTGCTTTTCCCATGATTGAAACAGACTTTACTTTCATCATATAGACTTCGCCTTTATGCTCAAAAGGTCTTAGAAGTTCGTCCATTACCTCAAAAGCCTGCTCACCGAAAGCATAATCAAATACCAGCAGCACATCATCACCTCCAAATTTAGCATCAGCAAACGGAGTATTCTTCAAATCGGTTTTGCTGAGATCAATGATCTGAACATCAATATTACTTCCACTCTTATCAGCAATATGGATCATTCCTTCATCCAACGCATATTTTAATACCTTGTCACGAAGTTCTTTTTTGTTCGAAATCTCTTCATACAATTTATAGTCAACTTCATGATGCTGTTTCTTTTTAAGAGCATTATTAGCATACAGCATATTTTTCACAGAATGCATATTGGCAGAGATAATATGCAAAGGACGCATATGAAGGTCATTTTCGAATAAAACCTCCTTCACTTTATGTGCCCATTTTTCACCAAAATAGTGATGCCCTACTCTTTCTTTTAATATAGCACTGAAATAAATTTCTCTTTCTCTTGACCCTTTGGCATCATCAAGGCTTACTTTTCCTAAGTTATAGATGATTTTAAACAGACGGTCAGGATTATGATCATCTCCAAAAGTATTATAAGCCCTTAATGTTTCATCAAAAGATCTTCCGATTAAAGATGAAAGATGGATAAGTGCCACTTCTTTTTCTCTTCTACTGAATTTTTCTCACCTTTCACCACTTCTTCAATAATTTTGAAAGCACGTGTCGGTTTCCAGTTTTCATCCTGAATGAAAGCCAGATTACGGATTTTATCCGCTTCTATAAATAAAAAGGTAAGGTGGGTAAGAATGTCATAAATCTCCGAACGGCCCAAAAGAACTTCAATATTCATCTGGTGCTCGTCTATTCTATAACAGTTTCTTCTTCTTTTTTTCGGAACAATAGGTTCGAAACTTCCTTTATCAAACCCTTCATCAGATGTAAGATGAATAAAAGCACATTCCTCAATCCCTTCCGGAAGCCTGTCTAAAACATACATCAACCCGTCAAGTTCCAATTTATTCGGAATATTCATGGTTCCGTAAATTTCCGGATTGATGGTTTTTAACAAACTTCTGATACTTTCTCCTGAAACACCCCCCGGCTTGAAAAATCCTCTATAAAATAAATGTCTCATAGAGATGTATAGTCTTTCAATAGCCTCTGTTGTTTCTCTTGCTCTAGAATTTGTCATAAAATAAATTTCACACAAATATACAAAATCTTTGCCCATTTTATTTTAACTATCTTTTAATAAGTAGCTTAATCGCACAGGATTCCGGCAATCAATAACAAAAAATGTATTTGCGTTCGATGACCCCCGCCAAATTGCTGCTACATATTCATATTTTAGAATTAATTCACAAAATACCCCTGTTAAAAAAAGACCAAACAATTGTTTAAATTATATAAATTTTCATAACACCCCTAAATTTTTTAGGGTCAAAATGATTTCGATTCATTTTTTTTGTAAATTTGCCCTATCAAAATAAACCCAATATGTCAACCTTAAGATTCAAAGCATTAGAAACACTACCATTTAAGGATTTCAGAAAAGACAACTCTGTTGAGGTCCCTGCAAAATTATCAGAACTATTCTGTACGAATGTTTTCTCAGAAGAAACCATGAGAGAATATTTAACGAAGGAAGCATTTGGCTCCATCATGGATGCCATTAAAAAAGGAACTAAAATCCAGAGACACATTGCAGACCAGGTAGCTGTAGCAATGAAAGACTGGGCAATGAGCAAAGGGGTAACCCACTATACTCACTGGTTTCAGCCTTTGACAGGAACGACAGCAGAAAAACACGATTCTTTTTCACTCCTATTGAAGGGGGAAGAGCGATTGAAAGATTCAGCGGAAATATGCTGATCCAACAAGAGCCGGATGCCTCTTCTTTCCCGAACGGAGGAATCAGAAATACTTTTGAAGCAAGAGGATACACAGCATGGGATCCTACATCTCCGGCTTTTATCATGGGAACTACATTATGTATTCCATCGATCTTTATTTCTTATACGGGAGAAACTCTTGACTACAAAGCTCCTTTATTAAGAGCTTTGAATGCAGTAGATGAAGCTGCAACAAGTGTAATGCAGTATTTTGATAAAAATGTAACAAAAGTAACTCCTACTTTAGGTTGGGAGCAAGAATACTTCCTGGTTGATTCCGCGTTATACCAATCACGTCCGGACCTTGTATTAACGGGTAAAACTTTGCTGGGACATTCTCCTGCAAAAGGACAGCAGTTGGATGACCACTACTTCGGATCCATTCCTACAAGGGTCATGAACTTCATGAAAGAACTGGAGATCGAATGTATGAAATTGGGTATCCCTGCAACGACAAGACATAACGAGGTTGCTCCAAATCAGTTTGAGTTGGCACCGATGTTTGAGGAAGTAAACGTTGCTGTAGACCACAACTCTTTATTGATGGATATCATGGCAAGAGTAGCTCACAAGCACCACTTCCATATCTTATTCCACGAAAAGCCATTTGCAGGAGTAAACGGAAGCGGAAAGCACAACAACTGGTCTCTAGCTACCGATACCGGAGAAAACTTATTAAGTCCCGGAAAAAATCCAAAGAAAAACTTACAGTTCTTAACATTCTTCGTGAATACAATTAAGGCTGTACATGAATATGCTGACCTTTTAAGAGCAAGTATTGCATCTGCAAGCAACGACCACAGATTGGGAGCTAACGAAGCACCACCCGCAATTATTTCTGTGTTTATCGGAAGCCAGTTATTCAGTGTTTTGGAAGAGCTTGAAAAAGTAACCAACGGGAAATTATCTCCGGAAGAAAAAACAGAATTAAAATTAAACGTTGTTGGAAAAATCCCGGAAATCTTACTAGATAATACGGATAGAAACAGAACTTCTCCATTTGCGTTTACAGGAAATAAATTTGAGATCAGAGCGGTAGGATCTTCTGCAAACTGTGCAGAATCTATGACGGTAATGAATACAATTGCTGCAAAACAGCTGAACGACTTTAAAAAAGAAGTAGATGCTCTTATCGAAGGAGGATTGAAGAAAGACGAAGCAATCTTTAACGTCTTGAGAGAATACATCAAGCAGTCTAAGAGCATTATGTTTGAAGGAGACGGATATTCTGATGACTGGGCAAAAGAGGCTAAGAAAAGAGGATTGAACAACCTTAAAACAACTCCGGAAGCTCTTAAACAGGAAATGGATAAAAAATTCCTGGATCTTTATGAAGAGATGGGAATTTTCAACCACAGAGAAGTTGAAGCAAGAAACGAAATCAAATTAGAAAAATACTCTACGGTTATTGATATTGAAGCAAGAGTTTTAAGCGACATTGCAAGAAATCATATTATTCCTTCAGCTTTAAATTATCAGAACAGGTTAATTGAAAACGTAAAAGGTCTTAAGGAAATCTTTGGAGATAAAGAATTCAAGCCTTTGGCAAAAGAACAAATGAGTTTGATTACCGACATTTCTGAAAATGTGTCTAAAATTAAATTAGGTGTTGAAGGCCTTATCAAAGCCAGAGAAGCTGCAAGAGGTGTATCAGACAGTCAAAAGCAGGCAGAAGACTATTGTAACAAAGTAAAACCATTATTCGACGGGATCAGAGAAGCTTCTGATGCATTGGAAATGATGGTGGATGATGAACTTTGGCCAATGACAAAATACAGAGAAATGTTGTTCACCAAATAACATCTGTATAGTTCCATATTAGTTTAAATTCCCCGGTTTTTTGCCGGGGAATTTTTTATATCTGTCCATTTAGCAAGAAGAATTTTTGTTAATGATTATGGTCTTCGTCCATATCATATCCATAAAGAAGACTTATCATTTCGGAATGGATGTAAAACAACCGTTAAAAGCCCACCAACAACCAGTTTATCAGGCATTTGTTTTATTTTTTTAACACCCTTGAAAATTAGAGTTTTACATTTGAAATCATGATTTATAGAAGAAAATCGATAGATTTTGTTAAAGAATCTTAATAAAAAAAAACCGCAGACTTGCCAAAAAATGGCTGTTGCGGTTTATTTTTCTTTAACATACGTAAATAATATGTTAAAATGTGTTAAAATAAGATCCTGACAATAATCATATCAGGGGTCTTTTAATCGGAATCTCTACTTTTGTAATGCTTTTGAAAATAAATATTCCTTTTAACACGGATAATCAAATATATATGAAGAAAAGAGTTTTGTTTTATTTAGTTGCTATAGTTACTACCGTATCAATGCAATCGTGTGCTACCAATTATGTAGTTTCAAAACCAGCAACTTACACTAAAGAATACAAAACAGATGCCAAACTAGCTTCTATAGATAACAAAAAAATGGAGCAGGATAAGCAGAGACTTATCGACTCTTTCCTTGCTGAAAAAGCGGCATCTATAGCTAATGCTAAAAAAGCAATTAAGAATTCTGAGATTGCCAAAGCAATCAAACATAATAAAACGATTGACGGTATCCTTACTGAAGCTGAAACATACCTTGGAACTCCTTACAGATACGGAGGAACAACAAGAAACGGTATAGATTGTTCAGCTTTTGTTCTTTCTGTATTCGGGGCTGCTGCGGGGCTTAGCTTACCAAGAGTAGCTGCTTCTCAGGCTCAGGAAGGAGAAAGAATTGAAAAAGGAAGCCTACAGAAAGGAGATTTGATCTTCTTTTCTCATGGAAGAAGAATTTCTCACGTAGGTATTGTAGAAAGTGTTACTGAAGAGGGTGAGGTTAAATTTATCCACGCAGCGACATCAAAAGGAGTAATGATCTCTTCACTGAATGACTCTTATTGGGGACCTAAATACAGATTCGCCAAAAGAGTGATCAACGAAGACGGAGAAGCTTACAACAACTTAGCAGCGATCACTCCAGCTACACCAGCAAATTTTTAATTTTATAAATAATTGATTTAAATAATGAAGCCATCAGTTTTGATGGCTTTTTTATTTTCATATATCGAGCGAAAACCAAAACAGTTTATATTCCGGAATGTAAAGACAGAATTTTTTAGATAAAAATACGTATTAAAAGAATATAGGTTTTATAACCACATAGACACATAGGCTTATATTCTATCGGTCTATGTGGTAAAAAATAAACCAGCTTATTTTCGTTTTTGTAAAACTGCACCCTGTATTTCAAGCTTGATGTCTTGATGACTTCTAATCTCTGTCGATCTCTATATCGATTTTATATAGCAGGCCATGCACTTCAGAAAGGGAAAATTTAGCCTTTTTAAGCCTATTTAAGACAGGATCAATGCAATAATTGAATGAAGTCCTGAAATCTGTCTTTTCAAGGCCAGTATTGTCAAAAACAGCCCCCGAAAAATCACATCCGCTGAAAACTGAATTTGACAGGTCACATTCTGTGAAGTCCACCTCAATCAATTTAGAGTTTGTGAAAACAGTTTTCTTAATAGATGTTTGATAAAATACAGAGTTATTGAGCAAACATCCGTCAAACTTAAAGGATAGGCCAAAGCCATTACAATCATTAAACTGAAGGCCAAACATTTTACATTCTTTAAAAAACACATCTCTAAAGGCTGCATTAATAAGTTTTGCCATGCTGAGGTTGCATCCGATGAATTCACAGTCTATAAAACTGAAGCCCGAAAGGTTTCCATATTCAAAATTACAGTTTTTGAAAGTGCAGTTTTCATACTCGCCTTTTTGTAAAGGATATCTTTCAAAATCTGTATTTCCATAGTTCTGATCTAAAATATATACCTCTTTCATTGAATAGTGTTATTTGCTGAAATAACCTTATTTCCATTAATATTTTACATTAAAAATAAACCGGATGATTTTCGACTCTGTAATGTTCTTTCCGCTATAAATTACACCAAGCTATTTTTATCCGAATAATTAAGCTTAAAGAAAATAAAAGTCATCATCGAGAAGGCAAGCAGTGAGCTTCCTCCATAACTAAAATACGGCAAAGGAATCCCTACCGTTGGGAAAAGTCCCATGACCATCCCAAGGTTGATAGAAAAGTGCATCAATAGAATCGAGGCAAAACAATAGCCAAATACACGGTTAAAAGTAGATTTCTGCTGCTCAGCCAAGTAATAGATTCTTCCGATATATACCATATAGGCCAAGACCAAAAGAGCACTTCCTGCAAATCCCCATTCTTCACCTACCGCACAGAAAATGTAGTCAGTCTGCTGCTCAGGAACAAACTTACCCTGAGTAACGGAACCTTCACGGTATCCTTTTCCCCAAAGACCACCTGATCCGATAGCTGTTTTAGAATATAATAAATTGTACCCTGAAGTATCTCTAAAGGCTTTTTCACCTTTATAAAGAACTTCAATTCTCTCTCTCTGGTGCTTGGGAAGTTTCTCCAAAATGTAAGGAGAAGCAAATGCGAGCCCACACAATATAAGAATAGAGCCGGAAATTCCGGAAATAGAAATGACATCCCAGGACATTCTGTGGTAATTCATGGCAATCAAAACACCGGCAATTAATACCACAGCACCGGCAACATATACCGGAGGAATTGCAAGTGAAATAAGAAATACTGCGGCAAAAATAAAACCTAACCCGAATAAAAAACCACTTAACCCTTCTCTGTACAGGGCGATAAAAAATGCAATAAATACAAGCATCGACCCTACATCAGGAATAGCAAGAACGACTACTGCCGGAATGCCGATGATGGCAAGAGCAGTCAGCAGAGATTTTCTGTTTTTCAGATTAAAATCAGGTCCTGAAACGTAATTGGCGAGCATTAATGCGGTTCCTATTTTTGCAAATTCCACGGGCTGCATGGTAAAGCTTCCGAATTTATACCAGTTTTTTTGGCCGAGAATTTCTTTTCCGAAAGGAAAAAGTCCAATCAACAGCAGTACACCACCAATATAGATGATCCCTGACATATTTTCGAAGAATTTACTTCTTCCTAAAAAGATCACCAATCCTACAATGAGAGAGATACAAAAGAACATGAATTGCTTTTCTCCCAATTTCTGGTCAACACTGTAAATATTTGCAATCGCGAAAATGCAAAGCAGGAAGTACAGCCCAAGGCCCAGTTTATCTATTCCTTCTGTCCATTTCATCGCTTTACAGGTTTTTTAGCAGTGTTAGTATTTTTAGTTCCTTCTTCTAATTTCTTTTGGAGTTTAGCTTTTTCTTGCTTTACGCGATCAAGACTATCTTTTATTCTTTTTTGTTTAATTGAATCAGGTTTTGGATCCTTGTAGAGTCCCTTACGCTTCAAGTCAGCAATCCATTGCCGTTTGTATTCAGGCATAAAGCTTGAAGTGATCATTTTTTTATACAGGTTTTCTCTTTTCAGATCACCGGTAATATATTTTTCGGCAATCACTGTACATGCCGGGCCGGCCCATGTAGCTCCGAATCCTGCGTGTTCCATCACTGCAACCACAACAATTTTGGGTTTATCAGCCGGAGCGATTAACACAAAAATAGAATTATCCTTTCCTTGCGGCACCTGTGCTGTACCGGTTTTTGCTAATTGGGTAAAATCATTGGATTTCAATCCTCTTGCTGTTCCTCTCAACACCACGGCCTCCATTCCCTTTAAAACAGGTTCAAAATGTTTGGGATCAACGAGAGTTTTATGTTTAACCTTAAATCTTGGATCCGGATTGGGTTTCCCATCGATTCCTTTTACGATATGAGGCGTATAATACCATCCTTTATTAGCAATAGCAGCCACATAATTGGCCAATTGAATAGGAGTTACCAAAACATCTCCCTGCCCCATTCCGTTATAAATAGCTCCGGTTGACATTTCATCCCAATTCTTAAAATCTGTTCTTTGAGAACCACTTGCCTTCATGATGGCTTTAAACCTTTTTTCGTAAAAATCTCCTGAAGGAATTCTTCCCTTAGCACCTACTGCGAAATCGTTATTTAAGAATTCCCCTACTCCAAAGCTGCTCATGATTTTCTTCCATTCATCAACCCCTTTTGAAGGATTGCCTGGATATTTTTTAATGATGGCAATAAATGCATATGTAAAGAAGCAGTTACTGGAAACCTGAATGGAAGGGATAAGCGGATCAGCACCACCATGCCCTTTAATTCTTTTTCCTTTGTAAAAAAATCCTCCGCCACAAGGGAAAACTGTCTTTTCATCCATCACCCCCATTTGCATAGCGGCTAAAGCAGTCAACAATTTGAAGGTTGATCCCGGAGGATATCCTGCCTGTAAGGAACGATCAAAAGTCGGTTTATTTTCGTAAAGCGTATCTTTTGAAAGCGCATATAGGTTTTTGGATTTATTAGGACCGGTAAAAAGGTTCGGGTCAATATCCGGACCTGTAGCAGCAACCAGCACTTCCCCGTTATTAGGGTCAATCGCTACGATTGCACCATGTTTGTTGACAAGCATTTCTTCAGCAGTTCTCTGAAGATCATAATCAATAGTTAATGTAATATCTTTACCGGTAATGACATCCTTATCCAGAGATCCGTTTTTATAAGATCCGATATTTCGGAGCTTGATATCTTTTTGGATATACTTCATTCCTTTTACCCCACGAAGTTCTTTTTCGTAAGATTTCTCTATTCCGGTTTTCCCGATAAAGTCTCCGGGCAGATAGTACAAAGAATCTTTTTTGATCTCTCTTTCGTTGACCTCGCTGGTGTATCCTAGAAGGTTTCCGGAAGTAGAAACTTCATATTGGCGCTGAGGTCTTTGGACAATGTTAAAAGCAGGATATTTGAAAATAATCTCCTGTACCCTGGCAATATCTTCTCTGCTGAGATCCTTTAAAAAAGTCATGGGAGTCAGCTTAGAATAATATTTTTCTTTTTTAATGACGTTGATCTTGTTAATAAAATCCGATTTACTGATTTTCATTAAGCTGCAAAAGCCAAGAGTATCAAAGTCCGGTTTCATTAAAGCCTGGGTAAAAGAAATTTCATAGGCTGGCTGATTTCCTACCATGATCTTCCCATTCCTGTCAAAAATAACTCCACGCTGAGGAATTACATACTCAATTTTAATGGAAGTATTGGCTGCATTCAGTGCATAACGATCTGTAAACAATTGTAAATACGAAAGCCTCGCTATAAAAATAAGGGCGATAACAACAAGTACGGAAAAGATTTTTAAATAACGTGTGTTCAAACTTTTTGTTTGATTTTAAATATTAATGCGTAAATGACAATAAATATAAATGAAATTACACTAGTCACCAACACATTAAATAATATTTCAAAAAATCTGCTCAACTTAAAGAATTCGATATATTGTACTAAAAGCTGGTGCAGAAAAATACTTGAAAATAAAAACAGCAAAAACTGCGCCCATTGAAGGGACTGAAAGGAAAAGAAATCTGTTGAGGTATCGGTAGACGTCCTGAATATCAATGTTCTGAAATAAGCAATTAACGTGGTGGCAAATGCATTAATACCCCAGGAATAAAGGAATCCGTCGATAGATAATCCTATCAGGAAACTTAAAGCCAGAAACTGGAATTTATTTCTGAAAAATGGATAGAACATAACGAAGACAGGATACAATACCGGGGTATATTTTCCAAAAAGAGTAATCCTGTTCAATACAAATATTTGTAATGCAACAAGAAATATCATAATCAATATATCGGTAAATAAAGTCCTGCTAATCATTTTCTTTTTTTATTACAGTCTGTAGTGTATCCTGAATCTTTTGCACTTCTGCTTTTTTAAGGTTCTTCACTACAAATACTTTACTCAACGCCCCCATTTTCTCACTCAGTTCCACTGAGATATCCCAGAAACCGGTTTTGTTATCTACAGAATATCCGGCCACAGTACCAATCATCACCCCTTTAGGGAAGATGGCTGATTTTCCGTCGGTTATTACGCTGTCTCCTACTTTTAAAGCAACATATTTTGGAATATCTGCAAGATGCATCAC